>JAMOPC010000001.1 GCA_027064845.1 Desulfurococcales archaeon
TTTTCTCTTAATAGCTTCAAAATCGGGCTTCTCTTTTTTCAACTTGTCTATCAATATAATCATCCCATCATATTCATTAACATGAGCTAAACATATATGATTAAAAATAATGAATATTAAAAACCATCGTGTATAGGTGAATTTAAGTATTGTTAATTAGTACCAGAGTAAGAAAGAATTATACCATTACCCTTCCTAAAGAGATCTGTGAGAAAATCGGGATCAAGGAAAGTACGATGTTATCGGTCAGAGTAATTAATAATAAGATAATCTTAGAGCCTTTACCCGATGATCCTTTCAGAGTTCTTGACGAGTTAATTAGTGAACCATATAATGAGAGAACTGATGAGAAGAAGGCAGAAGAGTGGTTGCTCAAAAATATTAATCACTAATATACAAGCATTACTCTTTTACTAATACCAAGTGATTCTAGAAAAGAATTTTCTAGAATGTTAAAAGTGTACAGTGCTTAGAACATCTTTTTCAAAGAATAGTATTTTATTGGGAGTTTTCCAGAGACTATACTTGGGTCTGAGTTTGTCAAGAATATTCCTCTTCTTGGCTCTGGTTATTCTGGTTGTTATTGCTAGTATATTATTTTACCTCTACTCCGGTACCGCTTCGGATCAGGCTGGAGTTACGTTAGAGATTAATTACTATGTCATTGATGATCCGCAGACAATATCTATTGCTAGAGAATTCATTAAGTCTCAACAACCCTTGCCAGCTCCTCTTGGAAGAGAGCAAGGACAAATAGTTGACTGGAATAAAACAGATATTGTGGTTTTGAAAATAACTGTGATGCTTACTAATAATGGGTATAAACCAATATATTATGTAACTAATGCATTCTGTGGAGTAACTTATACTGGGAAAGAACAGAATACTAGTTTTGAACCGATCATGTGGACTGTAAAGAACCCGATTGGATTACCAAGAATAAGAGCTGAGAAGGGACAAGTGTTCCCAATACCGATAGCATGTACACTAGATCTAAGATACGCTGAGTTATTGCCTGGAACAAGTATTTCAAAACAATACTACTACATAGTAACCAAACCATTTAAGGGAACAATAGAGGCTTCGGTAGAGATATGTCCTGAGCCATTAAGCAATAAGTGTAGAACATTAGAACAAAGTATTTCCGTTAATATTGGATAATAAATAATAATTATACTGGGAAGGCCTTTTATCAACTATACGTAGTAGTATTTATTCCCAGTGTTTATGGAGCTGTTCTAATATTTTGTTCTCCATTAACTTATCCCCAATAGTTGTGACTGTTAATCCTATGATAAGTATTGTTGATGCTGTGAGAGCTACTGTAGCTCCTGTTGGTGTATCTAGTAAATAGCTTATGATTACTCCCATGGATCCTGCCACTGCACCAATGATTCCAGACACTAATGCTTGTTGTGTTGTCCTTATTCTCTCAGCAAGTATTATTGGGTTGTAGAGTAGTGCGAATAACATGAAGCCTCCGATGAGTTTTAGGGAAGCAGTAATAGTTATCGCTATTAGTATGATTAGTATTAGTGCGTGTATCTTAACGTTGATTCCTTCAGCTTCTGCCAGCTCTGGGTCGAATAGTATTGCTTTGATCTCTAATTTGAATGCTAAAACATAGATGATGACAGAGACAAGTATACATGTCAACAATACTAGTTTACCAGAATTAATAGCGAGAATACTACCCCATAGTATGAGAGATGCTGATTCTGATGTAAGGGTTTTCGAGGGGGTCATGAAGACAGCCATCATGGCTAATGCTGATGCAAACGAGAACAACGCCATAGAGGCTGCATCTCTATCAATACCCATGTATTCGTGAAGATACTCAATCATCACTGCGAGCAAAACTCCAAGCATAAACGCTAGAGGCTCTGGAGGAATCAATAACATTAGAGATATTGCTGCACCAGCCAATACGCCGTGGAGCACTGTGAAAGTTATTGTCATTAAACCCAGTCTTTTAAGATATAATCCCAAATAACCACAAAGGAACCCAGATAATGAAGCACCTATAGAGGGTAGCAGTAACAAGAGGATCAATGCATTTCAACCCTAGCGATCCTACCGTTCCTAAGCTCCACAACTAGATCAGCGTATCTCTCTAAAGGTTTAGCATCATGACTAACAATCACTGCAGTTGCTCCAAGTTTTTTCCTTAAGCTATGAATAAGTCTTGCTAACTCAGCTCTACCCTCCTTATCAATGCTTGAGAAAGGCTCGTCAAGCAGGATCAGTTTAGGTTTACGAACAATAACACGAGCAAGCATAACTCTTTGTTGCTGTCCACCGCTAAGGATTCCGAATGGCTTCTCCAAGAGATCCTCTGCACCAACCATTCTGAGAGCATCAAGTATTGCTTTTTCATCTTCTTCACTAATGCTCTGGAATAATCCCTTATACGGTGCAAGACCCATAGCAACAACTTCTCTAACTCTAAAAGTCTCGGTCTTAGGCTTCATAAAATCCTGTTTCAAATACCCAATAGACTTCCTAACAAGCCTAGCATGTTTCGGCACATCATAGCCTAGAACACGGATCCTTCCCTTCAAAGGTTTTAAGAAACCAAGTATTACTTGGAGCAGTGTTGTCTTACCCGCTCCATTAGGCCCAGTAATTAAAACAATTGACTCCTTAGGGGCTTTGAACGAGACATCTATGAGGGCTGGATCACGTGATCTAGGATATCTTGTTGTAACGTTTACAAGCTCTACAGCATAGTTTCTATTTTGCAAAAAATCTCTCCCTCACCAGCTTTCTCAACCATATCAGCTGCTTCATCCATATTCATAGACTTGATCTTCTCTATGAAATCCCTATCAAGCCATATAATCAGTTTCTCACCACTTTTCTTCTCGAAGACTATCTTGAACTCATCACTATTTATGATGGCAATATTGCCTTTGCCCAATGTGCATCTAGTGGCTCCTTGAACACCATCAGCAATACATGTATAGGGTGTTATGCTCGGTATGTATAGTATTGCTACTAGGTCGAACTCTGTCTCTGGCTTGAGTATCTCGACAGCTTTCCTACCAGCTCTGTAGCCGAGAACTAGGAAGGGGCCTTTATGACCATGTAGTCTTGCTGTTTCTTCTAGGGATAAGCTCATTTCTTCCCCCTCCTAATCTGTAACATGATTAATAATGCCTCGACAACAACTACAACTAGTAATCCTATGGATACTGTTCTCCAAAGATCTACTTCGCTTCTAAGCTGTGTATTCTCAGCAATATACTTATAGTCATGAACAGCTTCTGCTAAGAGCTTAGCATTGTAGAGCATCATTTGAGTAACATTATTAACACCCCGCACAGAGTCTGGGAAGTTTATTAATACAACATGTACAGCACCAATATCCCGGGCAATCTTTGATCCAAGCTCTGTACCGCTCTGCATATTATCGATAACAAGTATGGCATGATTCCTTGTAGCGTTCTCCTCAATAATACTTATGTCTTTTGGTGAAAGCTTTTCCGGAGGACCATAAGTAGCTACAATCTTGAATCCAAGATACTCTACAAAGGGCTTCTGCCAAAGCATAACAACGACAGGTTTGTTTTCAAAATTGTTTTCACGAGCTATGTTCTTCAACTCCTCAGCAACCTCGTCTATCTTCTTCAAACACTTCTCCAATCTAGCAGAAACATCTATGCCGAGGCTATCCTTTAATGCTTCAGCAACCCTTATATATAACTTCTTGAGAGAATCCGGAGTATTCCAATTCCCACTAATCCTCACCAACGATCCATTCCAAGACCCAGTAGAATTCACCGCTCCAATAAGCTCTTTAACCCAAGGCTCAAAACCATGATACAGTACAAGCCTAGCCTCACTAATAGTCACAACATCACCAGGCTTAACATCATAATGACCAGGACACATAGATGGAGAAACCATATATACAACCCTAACCTTGTCCCCTGCAAGGTCTTCAACAATACTAGCCAATACACTAGTTGATGCCACTACAATAGGCTTATTCTCTACTGAATAAGCTGTATTCGTAATAGATCCAAATGATACCGATAATAAAACGAACACAATTAACAAGATAGGGTGTAAGACCATCCTCAAGCCCTTCACCATCAGATGGTGCACTAAAGAAAAATAATTAGTGCACATATTATTAAAATTTATGGAGAAGAAACACATATCTTTTCTAATAGACGATAAATAGAAAGAATATGAACGAAAAACTAAGAGATCACTCGAAGAAATCCAACTATTCAATCCTTAGACATTGATCAAATGAAGAACCCTAGATCGCGAAGAACACGGTATAATCCATAGATCCTCTGCATAGAAAGAGAATCAATGGCAGGATTTACTCAGTAAATAAACTAGGGTTAAAAATAATTTATTTAATCAATTCTTTTGGCCCGGGTTTGATATACTCTAAAATGCTTTGAACAATTATTGTATTGTTTAGTTAATGGTTATGGTTTTGAAAAGATCTCTTTACCGATCAAGTATGCTTTCTTGTTTATTTCATAGTTTTTCCTCTTTTGAAGCAATTTGTCTATGACTTCATCAATACCCTCTATGTCTATGATTGAGAATACTGCTCCTACTGCTACTATATTTAGTGCTTGATAGACCCCTTCTTTCTCAGCAATTGTTGATAATGGTGCCTTGATTGCTCCGGGAATATTTGTTTTTACTAGTTTTTCATCTAGTATTATTTTCTTGGATTTTTCTACTAGCCATTTCCACCGCTTCAAGCCTTCTTCGTGAAGCACTATTATGACATCGAATTCTTCTATGAACGGGTTCTTGACAGGCTCATTATCTGCCACTACGTATCCAAGCACTGATCCCCCTCTTACAGAGGCTCCATAGTTTTGTAGCTGTGCAACATAGTAGCCTTTCTCGTAGAGTGCTTCAGCTGTTAGTGTTGCTGCAAAGACTATTCCTTGTCCTCCCCTACCTAGATAAGCTATTTTGAACATATTACTTCACCTCTTCAGACTAGCTATTAGTTGT
>JAMOPC010000002.1 GCA_027064845.1 Desulfurococcales archaeon
GGATTGTCGGGACCAGCTATTCATCCTGTAGCTGTTTACTCGGTATATAGGGTATATCAAGAATTTGGATGCGATATAGTTGGTGTAGGTGGGGTACACGATTGGAAAACTCTTGTAGAGATGCTTATGGCTGGTGCAAGAGCAGTACAAATAGGGACAGCGATCATTAGCTCATATGATAAGCTATTAGTAAAGAGGATTCTAGAGGATCTATCAAAATATATGGAAGAAAGAGGATTCAAAGACATTAATGAACTGATTGGTTATGCTCTAGATTAAAATACCCACTATAACAATATCTATTTTTGACCCGATGACAGCCCGTCGGGTGACGTGCCCGCATCGGCTGAGTGGTGACGAGTCCCTCGGCTTGGAGGGTTATTGGATCCTATTGTCGTATTTTAAAGATCTTATTGTTGAGTAGTGATCTGTTTAAACATAGCATTATCTATTCTATTTAATACCCATACTACATCTATTCCACTAACCCATGCTAGATCTGGTGGTACAGGATTAGCTATAGCTTTGAATCCTTCATTTATTAGCATGTTGTCTATTTCTTCAATAATTTCCTTACATGATTTGGGTCTTCTCTGATTAATTAACCATTTGATTATGTATTTTATCGTTTTAACTTGTCCCTCTTCAATGATTCTGGGATTGTATCCTGGATCTAGTTCAAATACATGTTTGTCTCTATATGTAAAGTATAGCTTTTTTCCTCTTTGTTTAATTTTAACAAGTCCCTTGATCCCTAAGAATTTCCTAAGTAGTGGTTTACTGTATTGTGTCTCTATTAGTTCTTCATGGCTTGTTCTAAACGAGTCTATGACTCTGGGTTTATAGTTTTCCATTAAAATAATTGTATCTGCCTTGTTGAGGAATATTGATGAAGAACTCATAACTAGTATAATACTTGTTCCTGTCTTCTCTATAAAGTCTCTGATCTGTTGTGATAAGGGTTTTATGGGGTCATTTTTTAGTATTTTTTGCATTATATGGTCTTTGAATAAGAAATTAGTTGAACTATTGTCTTCATCTATTATGATTGCTTTACACCCTATTTCAACGGCTTCGTTTACCGATGCAGCCATACTTGTTGAACCACTAGCGTCTTTTGTTGTAAAGCATTTTGTATCAATATTCATTGGTAGCTTGTCTATGAACGAGGATATATCAACATTGTGTATGAATCTGCCGTCTTCTGCTTGTATAGTTATGGCTGATGGTATTGTGACAACATATTCTCTTCCATCTCCTTTTATATGCGGATATATGCCTTGCTGTATTGCTTGGAGAAGAGTTGATTTTCCGTGATAAGCTCCGCCTATAATAAGTGTTAATCCTTTCCTAATTAGTAATCCTCTTACCTTCCGATTTCCTGGTAAAAGAATATTTACTAAGTCTTTTTTAGGGGGAGTGAATGGAATAGCGTTCGCTAAGGGTTTATCTGATATACTTGATTCTCTTGGCAATATACTATTTTCTTTGATAAATGCAATAGCTTGTCTTGTTTCAAGCCATGCCCTAATAAACATGTAGTCCTTATATATGTTGATATGCTCTCTTATCTCATCATGTTCTTTGGAAAAATCAGTTAGTTTATGAATTATATTTGGAAGAGTTTTCAGTAATAGTACTTTTGCTTTTTCAGAGTTTATTCTTCTCTTCTCACTGGGTAGCCCAATATAGAATCTCACAACAATATTAGTATTTTTAATTTCAACAGCACTCCTAAGCAAGATTGCAGGACTGGGCCTAGGTATTCCTAGGTAGCAACTATATCCTGAACCGCATTTTCTACGAAATGAACGAAGAATATTATATAGTTTCCTATATATATAATCGGTTAAAGGGATTCTTTCAGAGTATTCTTTCCTTATGTCTAATCTATGTAGATAATGTGGTATAGAGCATTCTATAATAGAGGGTTTTGCATAAGGGTCTGGCTGGATCTTTGTAAATTTTGCTTTAAAATCTCTATATAATATGGTTTTATTTAATAACCTCTTATATGCTCCGTACTTTTTCCTATTGATCTTGTTGAGTAATTCTTCTAATTCTATATATGATAATGTTTTTTCCATGACGTTAACCTCGTGTAGAAATGTTTTGGAATATTATTTCATTTTAAAAGCTCATTTATAATGTCTGGAATATTGTTTTTGCGCAAATGTACTCCTTCAGGGGCTTTCTCGTACTCTGCTAGGATCCAGTGTGTTTTCTTTTGTGGTGCTCTTATAATTAAAACCCTAGTATCGTTCATTGAAGCATATTCTAAAGCATCTTCTAAGGATATTGATGGTTCTTTGATAAATGATGCTATGAGTACAATTTTTTTCTTAAGAGTTAATTGATCTTCTAAATCAAATAACATTTCTACTGCTTCATAAATAGCTTTAGCTGGTTCGGGAACGCCTCTAAGTACTGGTATATGTGCATAGATTTCTCCTAAGTTCCTATATTCTGTGCTAAGATCGATTAATGGCACGGCATATTTGCAATACACTATAAAACCTACTCTTATGAACGGCGTTTTATAGAGAGTATCAACTAATTGATTCAGGAAATAATGTATTAACTCGTTCCGTGAATATTTTGATTTTTCCGCGGCAATAACTAAGTCTATCAATTAATAAACACCTACGGATTGCCTAAATGACTGGATAGTTCAAGAAGGGCTTTGATCAATTCAGATTTTTTATTCACAAGAATTTTTTTACCATTGCACATCCTCGTTGTTTTATCCATATAGTAATGATCAACATCTTTTAATCTTCCACTAATAGCTACTATGTCAACTATTACTCTAGAGTTCCATGCATATAATGCAGCTATGTTTAAAGGTATCCCTTTATTAAATCCTCCATCTGTTATGATTATTGCTTTTTTCTCTCCAGAACTTCTTCTCATAAGCTTAACTGCTTCTATTAATCCATCTCCTGGAGCACTTCCTTCGCCTAGAATTCTTAGTCTTGATAGAGTTTTTATGATTTTTACATTATCGTTAGTTAGTGGTAATATAGGGTAAGCATATCCGTAGAATACTACCCCTCCAATTTTTATTTTCTTATTGTTGCTGAGAATCTTGCTAGTTACTATTGTAAGTGTTTCTTTAACAGCTTCAAGCTTTGTAGGCACTAAGTCGGATACTCCTCTCCTCATACTTAATGATGTATCAATAACATATACTATGTTAAGCAATATTGAATACCTCCATAATATTTGGAGGGATTATTAATGGGATAGACTTTAACATATAGATGCATGTTAACGGATCTTCTAATTCATCTTTTACACTATATAGTATAGAGACAGAACTATATGCTTTAACACCATATTTTTCAGCATATTTCCTTGTTTTAATGTCATCGGATATTATGGCTGTATTCTTATGTTTAATAGCGTATTGTATTATTGCTTGCTCGTTCCTTGTTAATCGGCTCTTCTGGATCCTTGAACTAATTACTGGCATCTCGAAATAGTTTAGAGTTTTCTCAAAATCCAAGTAATCCAGTAACCTATTTGTAAACAGAGTTTCAGCATAATATCTTATCGTTTCTGGTACGAGAAATACAACGTTTTTCTTACGTGAAAGTATTACAAGGTATTTTAAGGTATTAGCTTTGTACATAACATATAAGGTTAATGGATCAAGTAAATACTTGTTTTCTTCATTTAATACTACTACATCATCACGTGTCTCTACTCCTAGAAGAGGCGTATATCCTCTCATTAAAAAATACTCGATCATTTCATCGAGAGTACTATCAGATAATTCAGTTATATATTGAAAGGAGGCATCTGTTTCAAAATATAGTTTCAACCCGATCTTTTTGAGATCTATTTGTTCTAACAATCTCCTAATTGCGTCTCTTACTGCTTCACTTAAACTCGAATAAAGTCCTATTTCGACAAGTCTTCTCAATCTTTCTTCAAGTATACCCGAGATTTCTACATCAACCATTTACTAACACCAAAATATAAGCCAAAGATCTGTTGAAGCTAATGACTTTGTATTGTCAAGAATATATAGTTACGTTCTCTTATATAAGTGATAAAAACGTGTTTAATTAAATGATTTAAGATAAAAAAGTATTGTTTATTATTCATTAAGTTTTTGAGTTACTGTTTATGTCTTTATAATGATCGGTATATAGATTATCGCTGGGTATTCTATAGAGGATTTTAATCCTGCTATTGTTGTACCTATTGAGTATTGTGAATAACCGTCTAGAATTATTGCTAACATATATGTTGCTTGGTCAGTTGACTTAACGTATATGTCTATATAGTGTTCATTCCCTACTCCTAGGATTTGTGGTGTAATGTTGATAAACGCTGATCCTGAAACAGGTATTGGTACTAATGTTGCATGGCTTAGTGCATAGCTTCCCCATAGCTTTACTCTTGCTTTTCCCTCACCATTTGATAGTTGTATTGTTATTGGGTTCTGACTGATTCTTACTGGTGTTATCATTATCTTTATGTTTTCTGGGTAGTATTTGCTTGCATCTATTAATGTGTTTCTAATGATTACCCAATATGTTCCCATATAGTTTACTGGTACATATATAGTAGTCATTCTCGGAGCTGGCCTATCGAAGAAGACTGCCCAACCAGATCTGTAGAGGTATAATGATAGTTTTGCTGCTATTATGGTTCCATAATAATCTATGTCAGGTGGTCCGGCAAGGAATAATGGTGAACCTTTGCCAGCTACTGCTAAATCGATATTTGTGTTATGTCCTTTCCAGTAAACCGTTATTATTAGCCCCACTATCGATGGATCGTTTACATCTATCGGGAATGTTCTCCAATCACCACTCTCGTATCTCCATGTCCAATCGAATTGGCCTTCTACGAAATAGTTTCTGTATGGATGTTCTTCCGACTTGCTTGTTAGGAGCAATGCTTTGGTATTCTTGTCTATGGTTGTTTTCACAACTACTGATACTGGTACTAGTACATCTTTTTCTCCACCCGATACTAT
>JAMOPC010000003.1 GCA_027064845.1 Desulfurococcales archaeon
CTGATAAAAGGGGAAGAACAACAACTCATTGTCAAAGAATTCATGAGCGAGAGGAGAGTGGAGGTACTAATTGCTCTAGACTTGTCTAAGACAATGATGTATTGGGAAAAACCATTTATAGCAATATATATTGCGTCATTAATATTATCCGTATCTAGGAAACTTGAAGACACAACCTATCTAGTAATCCTCAATGGGAAAAACTATATCTTATCATCATACACTAAGCCAAGCGATAATCTTAGGTTCTTAACGAAAACCATATGTGGAGAATCATGGGGTAGTATTGGTGAAAGCATAGAGACATTGATCAGACTACTCCCGAGTTTCAAGAATTTAAGAGACATTATACTAATAACCGATTATGCGCACAAACCACAAATCTATAATAGATTAGGAATAGTTGCTAGAGCACTTAACTCCTCCTTATCAATAATAATATCTTCATCAATAAATGAACAATACCCACCACTAAGAAAAGCTTATCTTTTCTATAAATCCCCAACTGGAAAGCTAATTTATGGAAACGTATCAAAAGTCTATGATAAGATAAAAATACATATCTTAAAGTGCAGAGCATACATTAAGAAAGCTACACCATATTATCTAGAACTAAAAACAATTCAAGAAGCAAGAGAAACCAAACACAAAGTCATAAATACATATATATCCTCGAGACAAAGAATTATATCATAATTAATCCAACAATTCAATCATTAATCATAAAAGCTCATTCTATTATTCGAATAGTTAAACAACCAAACCGGAACAGTTTCAATAAAAATATTTATGTAGAGCTATAACCCATATATTCACAGACTAATATATGGAGGATGTTTGAATTGTATAAGCAAATATATAGTTTATTACTCCTAGTACTAATGATTGCATCGTTTACAGCACCTATCATAAACTCTACTATAAGCATTGCTTACTCAACAGGAGGAAACGATCAACCAGGTATACCGAACATATTGTTCAAACACAAACTATACCTAGACACGAAGCTCAGCCCAAAGAATAGTACAATGGAGTTCTCAGACACACTAGAACACGTACTATCACAAGAATACAATAATACAGGACATGGTAATTTCACACTAGATCTTAGCGAAGAAAAACTATTCCTTAAAGGAATGCTTAACGGAGAAATAAGATACTATAATGAAACACTAAATATGACAGACACAAAATTCTCAGCAACAATTGATGCAAAAATACATGGAGAAAACAAAGAATTCCATGGACAAATAAAGATCAATGGTTCTGTAAACCTAGTCCTCGAGACACAGGAAATAAATATAAGTTTCAATCTTCCGTTCACTGTACAAGGAGCCTTTGATGAAGGCACTAATACAAGCACTACAACTATAACTACTAAGGATGCATACATAGTACTCTACGGGCAAAGAATAGATATTGAGTACTCAATGAAACAAGTAACAGATCTCAACAAACAAACAATAACCACAACAACGAATTTCAAAGCATACTCAAAGGACCAATTAACACTATTCATGTTCGCACAAATTTTATCGTCTATATTCAGAATACAGATACACCCACCCATATATGATCCTTCTACTGGTAAATACGTAATAACTTACTCGAGTACTAGAACAGACAAGATAGAAACAATTTACCAGACAAACGAATATATAATTAATGCAACAAAGGTAGATGCCGCTGTAAAAATAGATATTAAAGGAGAAGGCCAGGGACACTTATTAATAGTAAACTTCAAGATCAATGGATACCTAAATGCAAAGGGAGATTATAGAAAAGGATTCTCTATGGACGATAAAGGAATTACCAAAATAAAGAAGCTACATGTAGATGGAGAAATAACTCTAGATAAGAACAAGATCATAATAAAAATTAATGGATACGGAGAATATTACTCAATAAACCTATACGCTGTACAATTTACGTACAGAAGAATAGTTCCTCAAGTTCTAAATCAGTCAGTAGAGGGAAGCAAAGCAATAATAGAGGGAAGCGACGGAATAAAACTACTACTCAACAACAAGACATATAGTAAACTAATATTCACACCTGAAAACGCTTCATTAGCTGAAAACCTCTATATAGTCGTTAATGGAACAGTGCTTGAAGCAAACAGTATTGAAGACAAGATAATAACTTATAGAGCAGTCGAGAAAACAGAAGAAATCAAAGCATATTTCATGAGCGAAAAAACTGAAAGGCTAGTAATAGAAGCACAACACACGAAGAGAGTCGTTGTAGAAGCAAGAAACACTGCTTTAAATGGTAAAATAATAGAATCAATCTTCGGCAAACACGCTAAGATCGAAATAGTATTCCCCAACACAACCACTCCAATAAAAGGAGAAATAAGGGCTTCTATACTTGGACAATTACCAAAACAATTACCACAGAACACCTTTAACCTAAGCAAAGTCTACGACATAACACCAATACTAAATACACAAACAAAGATCAAGGTAAGACTCTATTTCGACCCAGCAAAAACTCCAGAAAATGCAAAGATCCTAGTAGCACATTACGTCAACGGTGAGTGGCAGATCATAAAACCAGACACAATTAATAAAGAAGAAGGATACGTAGAAGTAACACTCACAAGCTTCTCACCACTCGTAGTAATAGCAGAAACAACCCCACAGACAACTACAACCACCACCACAACCACAACGACAACCACTACGACCACAGCTACAACAACTACTCAAACAACTAAACAAACAACAACATCACAAATACAAACAACAACTACGACAGAAACAACAACCCAAACCACAACACAATATAAAACTACAACACCACCATTAACAACAACTACAACACCAGCACAAACACAGACAACAACACAAGAAACAACCACATCATCTACAACAACCCCGAGCACAACTCATCCATCAACACAAATCAATACAACACTAATTGGAGCAATAATAGCGATCATCATTATAGGCCTGGTATTCCTACTCGTATGGAGAAGGAAATAACAACAATTAAAAATCAAGTTTTTTCTCTTTAATATTCATAAATCCAAATAGTCCTCAACAATTAAATAGTGAATAAAATCTTATCTAATCGGGTTAATACATGCTACATAATGATTCTTAGACACTTCTACTAATTTAGGCTCTACTTTGTCACATTTTTCAGTCCTGAATGGGCATCTAGGATGAAATCTACATCCCGGCGGTGGATTTCTTGGATCAGGTGGTTCGCCTGTAATCTTCAGCTTTGATCTTTTCCTCTTATAAATACTGGGCACAGCATCTATTAATGCTTTTGTATAAGGATGATGGGGATTCTTTATCACCTCCTCAGTGGGGCCGATCTCAACTATTTTGCCAAGATACATTACTGCTAGTCTATCAGCAATTATCCTACCAATACTAATATCGTGTGTTATGAATAATATTGAGACTTTTTCTTCTTCTCTAAACTTTTCGAGTAGTTTAAGTATAGATGCTCTCATAGATACATCAATCATTGACACGGGCTCATCAGCTACGACGAAAACAGGTTTCAAAACCATCGCTCTAGCTATAACGACACGTTGTCTCTGCCCACCCGATAAATGATGTGGTAGTCTCTCATAGAATTCCTCTGGAGGCACTAGTCCTACTCTCTCAAGCATTTTCAATACTATTTCTCTAGCTTCATCCCGATCAGCTAATCCATGTACTAGTAGAGGCTCTACTAGTTGTTCACCTATTTTTATCCGTGGGTTAAGGCTTGCATAGGGGTCCTGATATATTAGTTGCATATGTTTTCTAAGAGACCTTAGTTCTTTTTCTGATAAGTGGGTTATGTCTTTGCCCATAAAGATTATTTTACCACTTGTTGGTTCTTCGAGTCTAAGAACTAGTCTCCCTGTTGTTGTTTTACCGCAACCACTCTCACCTATTAATCCCAGGATTTCGCCTCTCGACAAGGTGAAGGATATGCCATCAACTGCTCTAATGTATTCTTGCTTCTTTTTTCTAAAGATATCGCTCAGCGTCCTTGTTACTGGAAAGTATTTCTTGAGATCATATACTTCTAATACTTTTTCATTACTCATCATTAATCCTCCTCCATAGATACTCCAGAGTATAACCAACACATAACCATGCGTTCACCCAGTTGGAGTACAGGTGGTTTCTTTTCTTCACATATCTTCTTCCGTTGATTACAGCGAGGATAGAACCGGCATCCTGGTGGAGGATTCCTGAGATCCGGTGGATATCCTGGTATTGATTCTATTTTCTTCGGACCCCATATATCTGGTGTGCTTTGTAAAAGTCCCTTAGTATATGGATGCATCGGGTCATTTATTACATCATCTACTTTACCATATTCTACGAGATGACCAGCATACATAACTGCTATTTTATCGCTTCTCTCAGCTGCTAAGGCTATATCATGTGTTATAAATAGTATGGATACTCCTTCTTCCTTGAAACTAGTCATTAAGTCCATTATGTTTTCCTGGACAATAACGTCTAGTGCTGTGGTTGGCTCATCAGCTATTAAGAGCTTAGGCTTCAGAGCCATAGCTATTGCTATAGCTATTCTCTGTCTCTGACCTCCGCTTAGCTGGTGTGGATAATTCTTTAGCCTATCACGTGTAAGCCCTACTTTTTCTAACAAGTTACCAGCGAGAGACAAAGCTTCTTTCTTATTCTTAGCAACTCCATGAACCATGTATACTTCTGCTAATTGATCACCGATCCTCCTAAGAGGATCTAGACTAGTCATCGGGTCTTGAAATATTACTCCTATTTCTTTGCCTAGGAGTTTCCTAAATTCTTTATTACTCAACTCTAAGATGTTTCTTCCCTCGAAGCGTATTTCCCCACTAACTATTCTACCAGGTGGAGGAACTAGTTTGACAATGCTATAAGCTAATGTTGATTTTCCACAACCTGATTCCCCAACAATGCTTACCCATTCACCTTTTCCAATACTTAAGGATACATTATCAACTGCATTCACTACT
>JAMOPC010000004.1 GCA_027064845.1 Desulfurococcales archaeon
CGAGAGAATAGCTGATCACGCAGTCAATATTGCTAGAAGAACATTCCATAGACCATCAGAGTGTGTATTATGTGAAGAAACCTATAATCTCGGAATGAGGATTACAAATCTATTCAACAAATCCATGGACGGATTATACAAGCTCAGCAGGCAACAATCAGAAGAAGTAATACATGAAGCACACGAAATAGTCTCAGAAATAGAGGATACACTCCTCAATAAAATACTACTAGGAAACATCAGTGATCAAGAAAAAACACTACTAACAATGGTATTCGATAGCTTAAGAAGAATAACCAGATACAGTAGCGGAATAGCAGAAGCAACACTCAACATTAAAGTGAGTAAATCACCTATAACGGAGATCAAATAATATATGGAAACCATTAAATAACCAATAAAACACAATAATAAACCGAGTGCCCCGGTGCCTGCGCAACGCCCCCGAGTAACGGGGGAGTATGAGCGTGGGACGGGTCACTCCCGGCCATAACATATATTCTCCCACACATATCTAGAAACAAGTAAGACAATACTACTCGAAAATACTTTGGAACCCCAGATAAAATTGTTTGGAAGATATTAAGAAAATACAAGGGCCAAGAGAGCAGTTTTTATAAAGATGTGGGTAAGGAAGAGTTATCTCTTCTTAGCAGGTATGTAGTTTCTCTTTTCTGGTGGTTCTAACTCCTCTGAACTAAGAACTTCGTTAAAGAACTTAGTATCTTCATCGATATCAACTAATAATCTTTTTTCCCTAACAAATGTCTCTATTAATTCTCCTGGAATGTTATCGAATTTTCCGAAGAAATAAGTGTATCCTTGCTGTTTTAGCCAGTTCGTAAATTCTTCCTCAAGACCAGCATCTATTATAAGACGAATTAATTCTCTTTTACGAAGAGGATCCATTCGAAGTCTCATTTTAGATCTCCTAGAATAGATTATGTTTCCAAAATATACTTTGTATAGGAAGGATATTTAATGTTTAGTACTTGTTCATACTCATATATTTGTATCTATCCTAGCTACTCTTCCTCTTCTTCCTCTTCGATTTCTATTCCTTCTATTTCTATGCCTAGGCTATCTAGTTTTTCGTAGAGATTCTCTTCCATTCCGCTATATATTTTAGCAACAATAATGTCTCCTGGTTTTACTATTGTCTCTTCTTTTGGTAACGGGATGATCTTTTTGCCCCGGTAGATTGCTATAGGTATTGCACCGAGATCGTCTAGTCCTAGTTCTGAGAGCTGTGTTTCTTTGAAGTTCTCCGGTATTTTTATCTTAACTATTCTCTCCATTCCTTCTTCTTCAACCTTCCTAACTATGGGGTGTATTGGTAGATTGGATACGAGTGGAGCAACTAGTTCAGCGGCAGCATCTGCCACGTTCTCCATGCTTATAATGAAATTGAGGAGACCTGAAGCTTCCAAGGTGTTATCATGGAATTTTTCTATTATTTCAATCATTGTTTTATGTGTATAGTCGTCAACTATCTCTTCAAGATTCAATACTTCTGTTGCAGCTGTCTTATCATTGTTTACGATGGCGTGGAAAGCTAGATCTATCATTACATCGGTAAGGTTCTTCATGTAGGCTATTTTCTTGGCTATCCGGTATTCTCTTTCCTCAACAGATGGTTTTTCTAGAGCTAGTTTATCTCCTAAGACATTCGCTATAGTGTTGAGTGAGTCAAGAGTGCCTCTAACGATTAATGTATCACCTACTTTTATTTCTTCGTCTTCATCAGGGTTTATGATCCAGTAGTTTTGTCTCCTTATCGCTAATATGTTGAACCCTGTCATGATCTCGTAGAGTCTGCCTATACTGAAGCCTTCTAGCCCCTTGTTTTGCACTTTTATAGTTGTTATTACTTCTTCTGATTCCAACAGGGCTGCTCTAACAGGATCACTTATGCCGAGCCCCCTTATCACGAGCATTGCTATATCTGCTGCTGAATCACTCAGCTTATCTAATGCATTAGCCATTCTGAAGACGCTTACCATTTCTTCGGCATCTCTAGCAGATCTTACTGCTAGACTTGCCTGCATAACTAATAGGCTCCAGTCTGAATCTAATTTATCTTCTATTCTTTGTACCTCGTATGCTATACTCGTGTCTTTAACAACTACAGAATAATATGCTAAATCGAGCATTAGCCTAGAATAAGTATTCATTTCCATTAATAATTCAACAACTGTTCTGGGCTCATACTTGACTGGTCTAGGCATTTTAATAGGCAATTTTTCATCCCTACCTAGTATATGAGGAGCTTATATGAATAAACACGAACTGGTTTCACGTAGGGTTGACTTGCTATTAAAATATAATGTGTTAGAAGTGGTTTAATATATTCTGTATCTGAGAATACCTATTAATCCACCAAATGTTTTCTTTATCCATGCACCCTCTGGTACATCGTCACTGATGAAAACAGGTTTTGCTCCGAATTTCCTAGCGTATTCTGCCCATTCATAAGCATTAGGTAGTTCCTCGTGTATTATTAGTGTTTTAACCGCGCCCATCTCTAATGCTCTCTTGATTTCTTCTTCACCATATACTATCATTCCATCGTCTTTAGCTAGATGAAGCTTGAACTCTTCAACAGCTTTTAGCGCGTCAACATATTCTTGTTCTTTCAGTATATCTGAGGCTTTCATAATCATTTCTCTTAATCCTACTTCTCCTTGATAACCTACATCTATTAGTTTTGGTAAAACTATTCTCTTAAGCCTATAATCTAAGTAATCTCCCTCTAGGAAATCGTATTTACTATATGCTGGGCCACCGATAAGGATCGCTTTAAGCTTTCCTTGCTCAATTAATGGTAGAAATTTCTCCTTTGCATGCTCTGCGACCCTTTTATAGAAATCATGAACCATTTGTTCAATTATTCTGTCGAATCTTCTCTGACTTTGTCCTCCTCGATGGTGTTTACCCGGTATGTAATCCTCTATTTCTTCAAGTACTTCGAGCCTACTTCCCTTAAGTAGGCCTAGAGTAGCAGCATCTCTTTCTACAAGAATTAATCCTACTAAGTTGCTTTCTAGAACCATTTCTTCTAAGAACTCTGTATGGAAGTATTTATCTGTCCTATAATAGTATACTGGTACTTTCTCCGGTGGTATGAACATTAAGCATATGAAGTCTCCTGTCTTCATGTCTTCTCCGCAGAACAATACTAGTCCGTTATCGGGTATTTTTGGGATCTTGCTTAGTCTCTCAATAGCTGCCGTCAATGCTCTTTGAACAGCTGATCTCGTCCTTTTTAATTTAATGTTATCTGTTATTGATAGTTCTTGTCTTAACATGTTGAGGACATCGCTTACAGGTCTACCTGGAGGTATGTAGAGACTCAATAATACTGTTGCTGGTGCTTTCCACTTCTTTAATTCCTTTATTATTTCTCTTAACTGCCTTCTATCAACTCTCAAAGACTCTATCTTTTCCTCAGAGTAGCTAAAAACCCATCCCTCTTCACACTCTTACGATATTGTTTTTATTCAGATACATCCATATGAGAATAAACATGAATTAATGCTTTTTATATATTTGGTTTCGGTGTAAAGTCTTGATAAGAATCATTAATGCTAGTTATATAATGCCTGGTTTTGACGTTGTCCAAGAAGCTTATAGGATTATAAAAAACTGTGGCTTAGTCGTCGGAATAACGGATACATTATATGGTGTATTTGCTGACCCCTATAGAGATGAGTGTGTAGAAAAAGTTTACTTGGCTAAAAAACGTGGAAAGAAACCCATTCCTATACTAGCATCAAGCACAAAAGCTGTTCTAGGACTAATTGATGAAACATACGATAAAGAAATTCTAGAAAAGTTCTTAAACGCTATCTGGCCTGGACCCGTAACAGTTGTTCTTAAAACTGTTCCAAATATTTTATCTGATATGATTAGTTGGGAAAGAAATACTATAGGGTTCCGTATACCAGCTGCACCATTACCACGAAAACTTGCTGAACTCAATGGAGGCTTCATAACTGGGACAAGTGCTAATATAAGCGGACAAATACCAGCTCGAGAAATTAATGAAGCAATAAAACAATTAGGTGAGGGAATCGACTTATACATAGACTCTGGTACTGCACCAATAGGTACTGGATCAACTGTCGTAGAACTAATTAATGATAACATAAAGATAATTAGAGAAGGACCAGTACCTTACACAATCATACGTAAAATTTACAGTTACTACACTGAACACGTGTAAGGGTTCCTTAAATATGAGCAGTAAATCTTTCAAAGTATCAAGGAGATCAGTAATACTAGTAATATCTTTAGTTACAATAGTCATTATCGGATACTCTATAGTAACGGGTTCCTTCAGATTCCTAGAAGAGGTTAGTTTTACTAAGCTAGTATTATCCTTTATAATACTCATGTTTGCATGGCTTATTTCTGCCTATAGGCTTAAATACATACATCGAATCCTAGACCCTGATAGATGTTTAAATATCAGTATCAAGGACTACTTTTATGCAAGACTACTTGGAGGATTAATGGCTTACATAACACCATCTGGTATCGGAGGAGAACCTGCAAGAGCTTATTACTTAGCCAAAAGATGTATAGGAAAATTTTCACGATACTTTGCCCTCAGTATTTATGAGGTATACTATGACATAATGGTAGTTAACATACTTGCACTTAGTTTAAGCTTTTACTCTATACCATACTCATTATTTATAGTACTTGTATCGATCGGAAACATTGTGTCTTGGATAACAATGTATCATCTAATCAAGAATATAATAGAACCCGAAAATACTAATGTATTCTTAAGGAAGATAATTAAATGGATGAATAAATTTATACATAAAAGACTTGAAATGATCAAGGATAGTTATTATGATTTTGCAAACTCCTTCAACATATTGATTAATAATTCTAATCTAAAAAACAGATTAGTAATAGTGATCC
>JAMOPC010000005.1 GCA_027064845.1 Desulfurococcales archaeon
GAAGATCCTAGAGTTTATTTACCAGTCATGATTGGGCTCGAAGGATTTATACTAGGACACACGACAATGCCGGTAGAATTACCTGAACAGGAAGTAGTTGATCAATGGCTCGGACCAAGGAAACAAGAATATGTCATTGATGGTAAAGAACCGCTTGCACTAGGAAACCTTGCTTGGCCTGAAGATACCGAGGAAATGTTCATGGAAATACAAAAAGCAATGGATAATGCGAAAAAGGTTATTAAAGAAGTAGACGAGGAATACGGCAAATTATTTGGCAGAAAATATGGCGGATTAATACAGTGTATAAACTGTGAAGACGCTAAATACTTCGCAGTGTCTATGGGTGCTTGGAGCGGTGATTTAATAGAAGCTGTTAATAAGTTAAGAGAAGAAGGATACCCCATAGGAGTAATTAGGATCAGGTTCTGTAGACCATTCCCATATGAGGATATATGGGAAAAAGTCAAGAATTCTAAAGGAGTAATAGTATTCGATAGATCTATAAGCTTTGGTGCATGGGGACCATTATTCACAGACCTCGTCACAGGGCTTTACCACTACACGAACAATTTGCCAATAATGAGTAATGTTGTTGCAGGTATAGGAGGCGTAAATATAACTTACAATGATTTTGCCAAACTATTAACTAGCTTTATCGAAACCATTGAAAAAGGTGATAAACCACCTGTGTTCACATGGTACCACAAGAGGTGATCCAAATGACAGCTTCTAACTTACAATCTCCTAAACCAAGACCGCCACTACCCTATAATATGAGAGAAGTAGTCCTACCAGGAGACGCTGCCTGCCCAGGATGCCCTATTCCAATGGCTTGGAAAGTCTTATCTGCAGTGTTTGGAGAGAAAATGATATTAGTTATCCCAGCATGTTGTTCAAGTGTAGTGGTAGGAGCATATCCCGGCAATTCTTTAAAAGCAAGTGTTGTACACGTAGCTTTCGCTTCAGCAGCTGCTGTTGCAAGCGGAATCGCTGAAGCCTTGAGAAAAAGAGGTATAACAGATGTACAAGTAATCGCGTGGGCTGGTGATGGTGGAACAGCCGATATAGGAATGGCTAGCTTAAGTGGCGCGGCTGAAAGAAACCATGACATAATCTATATAATGTATGACAACGAAGCCTACATGAACACAGGCATACAAAGATCATCTTCAACACCGTACGGAGCATGGACAACAACAACCCCGATAATAGGTAAAACTGAACATAAGAAAGATGTGGCAAAAATAATGATCGCTCATGGAGTACCATATGTAGCAACTGCAAGCATAGCATATCCACACGACTTATATGCAAAGCTACAAAGAGCCAAGAAAATAAGAGGATTCAAATTCATACACATACACGCACCGTGTCCAGTAGGGTGGAGATTTGATCCAAAATACACGGTCAGAATAGGCAAACTAGCCGTGGAAACAGGGCTCTGGATACTATACGAATACTACGACGGCAAAATACACTTATCAGGCCCCAGCAGACCATACATAGATCCGAAGAAAAGGAAACCAATAGTAGAATATCTCAAGCTCCAAGGTAGATTTAAGAAAATCACCGAAGACAAGATAAAAGAAATAGAAAAATATGTTGAACAGCACTGGGAATGGATTAAGCGTCATATGTAAATATAACACCAACTTTTTTCCAACAATTCATGAGATAGTAATTTACATAATTTTACTTAATACAATCATTGCAATAGAAAATGCTAACGCAAGAATAACTAGGATCTGAGGCTTTATTTTAATACCAACATCAGCTTCTTCATAGAACCTTATCAATCCAGCCGCTGTAAATGGTCCAGGAGCTTCTTTCTTTTTTCTGCCATGGGTTCTCCTAGACTTGGATTTTGGCACTTCACCCAGCACCTCATTCCTAAACTACTATAACCCTAGTTTATATTCCTTATTAATCCTTTTATAATATAACTAATAACAGACCATGGCAGAGACTATACAATATTATTGCTATGGAGGGATAGTGTCTTGGAGATCCGAGAGGCTCAGGAAATGATAAAGAAAATGTACTATGAAAGAGATCATGCTCGCGGAATATATGCTACGTTTACATGGTTTACTGAAGAAGTTGGCGAGCTTGCAGAAGCTTTACTTAAACAAGACATTAGTTCTTTGAAAGAAGAAATAGCAGATGTGTTTGCATGGCTACTAAGTATAGCTAACTTGGTAAATATAGATCTAGAAGAAGCATTCATATCAAAATACTTGTCCCACACAAATAAGCAATAATTACTCATTGAAACTTTTAATAGCACCTATGATCTTAGCTGCTTTCTGTGGATCTTCTTCAACAATAGTACCAGTAACTATGATGTCAGCACCATTTTTAAGCATCTCGTATGCTATATACGGAGACCTTATTCCACCACCAACGATAACTATTAGATTAGTATTCTCTTTCACAATCTTAGGAAATGCTGGAGGAACAGGTTTTTGAGAACCGCTTCCAGCCTCTAAGTATATATATTTTAAACCAAGCATTTCACTTGCCAACGCATAAGCTAGAATGATCTCGGGTTTATTTATTGGTATAGGATAGATCCTACCAACATGTGCGACTGCTGTATCACCATATACAACAATATATGCTGTAGGAAGAGTCTCTAACCTATATTTCTTTATAAGAGGAGACGCTGTTATCTGTGCTTCTATTAAATAATATTTCTCCATAGAATTCATTAGGATCATGAACAAAACAGCATCAGCTTCTGGAGTCAAACAATTAATATTACCTGGAAAAATTATAACAGGTAATCCTGTTTTCTTAAGTATCTTAGCAGTTTCACTTGCTTCTTCAGGAGTAACTCCTAGACTGCCACCAATCAAAAAAGCATCTGTCCCATACTCTGCCATTAAATACGCTATCTTCTCTAATTTATCTGGCTCAGACACCTTATCGGGATCAATTAATGTAAAATGAAGTTTCTTCCCCGAACTAATAGACTCTATAATATAATTATGTACTTTCCCCAATAACTTCACCACTTTCTTCCTCATGTTTCTTAAACTGCACTTCTATCTCGCCTTCCTCGAATAAATCAACAAACTTAGCATAAACATCTACAGGCTCATACAACTCTGGTACCTGCATTTCAGCATATAATCCACATGTCCCACACGTTATCACTGCTTTCTTATAGCCTTGTATGTTTAGTTTTTCAAACTTAATAGTGAGAGTTCTTGAACCACAATTAGGACACTGAAATATCTTTGGTACCTTCCTTACTTTTTTAATAACCTTTTTATACTTCTTCCTCCTCCTGCCCAATTTGCTTTTCCCTCACTTATTTTTCCATGTTGCGAGTATGAAGTAATTTTCTAAGAGTAGGGCTTATACCTAAATTAATGATTTCATCTATAATATTTTTCAATACCTTATCATTATTAATTCTAATTGTTCTAAACAAACTATTATCTAAAGCATACTTAAGCATTAATAAGTGCTTACACGATAATCTTGCCTTTTTAGTCATTACTTTTATCAAAAAATTCTTACAACTACAATAACTAAAAGGAATAATCATATGATCATGCTTTTCGCCGACATAGAAGTAAATAAAATAGTTCCTATCTCCGATCTTAACTCTTACTATTTTTTTTAAGCCAACTCTACCAATAACACTTCTATCTATGTTTTTACTTGAAAATGACGCAACATGTTTTTCAGTATCATTTACATCCATGATTAATCAACAATAATTTATCCAAATCTAGAAAATAAATAATTAGATGGGCCCGCGGGGATTTGAACCCCGGGTCACGGGGAGTTTCGCCCCTTTCAGCGGCGGGATCTCGCTGGGGTCCCGAACCCCGCATCCTAGTCCAAGCTAGACGACGGGCCCATCCCACATTATGATTATTCTCTATTATGGGATGTTTTATTCTTTATCTTGGGGGACTTCGGTAGCTTATGATAGTGTTTTTCTTAAGTTTTCATCAAAAGGTGGTTTTACTATACCTTTTTCTGTAATAATAGCGGTTACTAAATCTGGGTCTGTTATATCGAATGCATAATTAAGGGCTGGTACTTCTGGCAATGTAATATATTTATCTATAACTTTTCTTACTTCATCGGGATTTCTTTCTTCTATTATGACATCGTTTATTGTCGACTCTAGATCAATAGTACTTGTGGGAGCTGCGACATAGAATGGAATATTATTTCTCTTAGCTGATAAGGCTATCATATATGTTCCTATTTTATTAATAACATATCCCTCCCGGGTTATTCTATCAGCTCCTACGATGACAAGATCTACTAGGCCTTTACGCATAACATAACCAACCATATTATCAGTAATTAAGGTAACAGGTATTCCTTCTTTAACAAGCTCCCAAACAGTTAACCTGGCTCCTTGGAGTACTGGGCGAGTTTCAGTAGCAATTACTTTTATTTTTTTACCCTTATACCATGCAACTCTCATAACTCCTTCAGCTGTACCAAACGCTGCCGTAGCGAGCGCGCCAGCATTACAATGTGTAAGTATAGTAGCGTTATCCGGTACTAGTTGAGCACCATATTCTCCCAGCCTAATGTTTGACCATATATCTTCATCCATGATCTTTTTAGCCTCTTCTTCTAGTCTAGCAGAGACTTCGCTCATATCTAATTTGTTCTCAATAGAGTCGTGAATAACTCTCCTCATCCTCTTCAATGCCCAGAACAAGTTATGAGCCGTGGGCCTAGTATTCCATAAAACATTCACGGCATTCTCTATCTCTCTAAAGAATTCTTCTCGACTAAGCTTCTCCGATATCCTATATGCGTAAGAAGCAACAGCAAGGGCCGCTGCCACTCCTATAGCAGGAGCTCCTCTAATCTCCATATCAATAATGGCTTTAGCTACTCTACCGGGGTCATTACTACAGATAACTTCTTCTTC
>JAMOPC010000006.1 GCA_027064845.1 Desulfurococcales archaeon
TGTTAGTGTTAAAGAAACACCAGTAATAGTTTCGACTGCTGGAGAGGAAGGAATAATACCTGAGGTTAAGTAATAAAAATATTTTTTATTTTTTAACCACTTTTCACATATCATAGTATCTTGTTATAGGTACTAGTATTACTAGTACGTCTTCTCTATGATGCTCCATGCCTATTTTCCTAGGTACACGTATATAGTAGAACCTAGATGTATGGCTTATCTTAGACGTGAATATTATTGTTTTAACCCCTGTTATTCTCTCAATTACTTCCTTCAAACTATTTGTGCGTATATCATGCATGTATGACATTTTCACCACCATATAATACAGATATGATATAAATATTTATAAGAGTAGCGTGATAGATAACTAGAACAGGTGAAAAGTATGACTACCACAGTAAGATTAACCGGGTCAATAGTTAAGACACTTGGATTCAGCAAACTATTAGTAGGTAAGAAAGACCAAGTACCAAGATCAACATTATCAGAAGATGAGAGAGCAAAGCTCAGAGAGTTCTTCGCACTAGTAGACAGATACTTATCAATGAGAAGTCCATACCTATTAACATGGTTCGACAGACAGAAACCCGGAATAGAGTTCTTCACAGAAGTTGTCAAGGCTAGGCTAAACGATGAACCATTCGGAGGAATTGATCCAGACCCCGGAGAATTCGGTATAACACTAGCATTCCCACAGCTATTAAAATATGATACATCTACTCCAGTAGGATGGGAGAACAACTCTTGGGAAGTAGACCTAACCGCTGGTACTGCTAAATGGTTATTCGGCGACGACACACACTACTACAGAGGCAATAGTGCAACCGATAAGAAGACAGCATTATTAATACTTGAAGAGGGACTATACGAGGTAGGACATACTCCAAGCATTGTACAGTACAAGATAGAGTTCGAAGGAAAACCATATCCACCATATGCTGTAAACCAAGCAGTAGACCTACCAGTAAAGAACGAGAACCTAGTATACCCAATAGACTTCCCACAAGCAGTATTCGTGCCTTGGGACTACGGATTCAGAATGAAGGTAATGCCAAGCCGTAGCGGAAAAGCGGACATAAGAATACTTGGAGTAATATGGTACGAGCACGACGCCTTCTCCGACCTAGTATGGCTAACATAAGGAGGTAGATAACAATGACACTAGTAAGAATTGAAGGCAAAAAACTAGTAAAGCTACAGGGACAGGCTGACAACAGCGGCGGTACTAGTGCGGCTCAAATAGACGTTACACTAACAGCGGGTGAATTAAAGAACATAACAGACATTATATCAGTATTTGCCGACAATGACGCAACAGTACACGCAGTATCTGTTACAAATAATGTATTAACAGTTACAGTAACAGTACCAGCAGGAGTAAAGTCAAACGTATACGCAGTAGTTCTCGGGTACTAAAATAAAACAAAAATCTTTTTTCTCCACTCATTCCCTGCTATGTAAACAGGTATATGTAGTAATATATGTTCTCGAAAGCATATTCGAGCAACTTGTAAAGATAGCTATTGCTATTTGTAACTAGTTCTCTGAGAATAGATACTGCTTTATCTCCCAGTTCATCACCAGTACTCATATCAGTTGATAAATCATATCCTATATTGTCTAATATTGACTCACTACCACTAACACCATGAGGATACCTATATTTTTCTGACTTGTATTTATTTATAATCAGGTATGTGTTTTTCTTACCAGTTTTGTAATCAGCTTCTATTTTCTTCCTGTTATAATCATATACTATGCGATAATATAATGATAAATAATGAATGAACCTGTCATCAACGTCTAGTAGGTAGTCGAATGATATTATTATGTTTAAGTCACTAGTACCTTCTGGATATACACGCATTGATAAACGAATAAACCTGTCATCAATACTTGATATTAGAGGTTCTTTACGAAGGAACAATATCCTTGTATATCTACGAGTTAATACTATATCCTCAAGAAACATATTGTATCCTTTTTCATACAAATAGTACATTATCTTATAATAATCTATCGAGAGCGTCTTGTGACCGGTATTCCTACACTTAATCATAACATACTTTGTTCCACCATGATACCTGTCAGAATAATAATAATTTGCAAGAACAATACCGCCCTCTCTACCAATCTCTATTTCAGAGCTACTAAGTACCAAATACATCTTTAATGCATAGTCGTGTAGTTTTTCAGGTATCACGGTAAGTCACCGAGATATATGTTATCCATACACGAATATAAAGTAATACAAGTTATCCATTACATAGTCTATGAGCCTATATAGACAACTGTTTTCATCAACAATAATGTTCCTTAAAACACTTATAGCTTGTTCTACTTCTTCATTATCTGCTTTATCTGTAAATATATTGTACCAACTGCTTTTGAATGACCATACAATTTCTTTTTCTCTCGATGGGTAATCATACTTGTTTGTACGCACCTTACGTACAGCAATATCGCACGTAGGCTTATCACTACCTGAAATCTCCAATAGCTCGTGTTTTTCGAAATCAATATTACATGAATAAGATATCGCATAGTATGTTACTATATCATCACTAATATCTTCTATATAGTCAAGATATAATGACAAGCCGCCATTAATTAATATTGTAGAAATACTGGCAACACTTGCTCCCAACGCTAAAATATGTTCATCTATATCAATAATTTTAGGTATACGTGATTCTATAGGTGCTACATGGTATTTACGCTTACTGCCTATATAACATGTGGCAACATATATTCCGTCATTGAAAACTTTGCGAAACCGTTTATAATACCCAATACCAGATGATACAGTAGACAGTATGCGTGGCTCACTCTCAATTATAACATACTTAGTACCGTAAACGCCTCCGCTATGAGTAAATGTTTTACTAAGAATAATTCCATAGCTTTTTTCTTTACTAGAACGACACAAGCCTATAAGGACAAATATCTTCCTCAGTTGATCTAGGAGATTTGCTGGAAACAATTGTTTTTCACCTGAATAATAGTTTTTCTATTAGCTTTATGATCATGATGGTGTTTATTATCATTGATCCAGTTCCTTTTGGTCTGTATATGTTCCTGTGAATAGCTTCTATGAATGACTGTCTAGACTTTATCCTAGGTATCCCGTATCCTGTGACTATATTATATTTACCACCTGCTAGTTCTATCAATGTATCTGATAAATTAACGTATTCACCATGTTCTCTCGCAAACTGTAGTATTAGTGCTATTAATCCAGCAATCATGGGTGAAGCCTGACTAGTACCGCTCATACATGCATACATGTGACCAGCCCCATTCATAGAATCTGGTGAAAAAGTAGACACTATACAATGAGTTAATGAGCCTCCGGGAGCGACAACTAGTGGTTTATGAGAACCGAAACATCCCGGTCCTCTACTGGTGAATTCGGCTGGTTCAAAAGTTACTGGATCAACAGAGCCTACCGCTATTACTCTAGGTATCATCGCCGGACACATACATGTCGCCCTTTCACCGTCTTCATTACCTATACTAGCTACATGTACCGTGTCTTTATGCATGTTTATCATTAATGAAATAGATGACATACAGCAATTAACGTCTGCTCCAAGACTCATATTTATAACATTGACTCCTCTATGATACAGGATTGATAATGCAGATATTATCTGGTCAAGCCCACATATCCCTTTCTTACCAATAACTTTTACAACATATAGTTCTGAGCCGGGTGCAAAAGCCTTAACTATACCTGCAACATGTGTTCCGTGACCAATATAGTCTTTCTTATCACCATCATCAGCTAATGACTCATAGAACCGTATATTGTTCCTCAGATCAGGGTGGTTCTCATATACTCCACTATCAATAATGCCTACACGTACACCTTTACCAGTAATACCTACTTCGTGCAATATATTTATTCCAAGCCTATTAACTACTTCATGTATGCTTACAGGCTCTAATCTATATGAATTACTAGTAGGAGGGACGAAACCCGCCCCAAGCCTTCTCAATTAGTCTAACGTATCCACTAGCGTATAGTTGTCTTAGTATCTCGTCGTTAATGTCTGCTATAACGTATGGCTCGTTTACTCCAACGCTTATTATTTTTCCACCCATGCTTAGTATAAGTCCCTTGATCCTGTACTGGTCTCCTACCTTATAACCCCATATAATGTATCTAGCCATGCTATCACCAATTAATACATCTATAAACATAGACTAAATACTTAACGTAACGGGATTATATTTAATATAGCTTAAGAAGAAATATATTGTAGGGTGGTATAATGGGTCTCGGAGTACCTAAAGAGGGTGAATACTTAGCAATATATGTTCCTAACCCTAGTAGCGGCGTAGACCCATACATGATACCTCTGAGAATATACAGGGTAAGGAACAAGGGGTTCGAGAGAATAGACTATGGTAGCATAGGAGAAATAGACGGTAAAAGCTATATCTTGACAAGGTTTCCATTAGATAATCCAGACATACCATACATACCGCCAAACCTCAAAGACACCATACTATACAATGATGATGAGAACAGAGTAGTATGGGCTAGAATAGATATACGTCCAAGACACTTGTTAAAGCTACAGCTACAAGCACCAAGACCTAATGAGAGCTACTACGTGTTAGAAAACATAACAATAACTCCTGAAAACGCTGAAAGCATAGGTACTGGGTATACAGAGTCGCCAATGGATATAGCAGTACTTCCAAAAATGGACTTCTACCTAGCAGTAATGAACTTCTCAAACGTGAAGCTAAAAACCTTTGCAAAGATAATGGTGGCAGACCTAGAGGTTAGAGGAATAAGAGACCCAGTAGAAATAGCCAAGATACTTACAAACAACACAAACGTATACGTAAACATAGTAGTGTTTCCGGGAACAACAGAACCCGGACCAATAAGTCT
>JAMOPC010000007.1 GCA_027064845.1 Desulfurococcales archaeon
CTAGCGGCCAAGGATGCGGGGCTTTGGACAGCGGGTTAGCCCGCTGGAAGAACCCCCGTGACCGGGGTTCGAATCCCCGCCCGGCTACCATTCTTCTATTATAAATATCCTATATTTGGGTGCTAAGTATTGGGAGCAGAACTGGTTTATCAAAAAGATTCTTATTTAAGAGAAATTTATGCGAAAGTTACTGATGTAGATAAAAACGTTGTTTATTTTGATAAAACTATTTTTCATCCACGAAGTGGTGGAGTAGATCATGATACTGGATGGATTATAGCGGGAGATGATAACAAATGGAGTGTTGTAAGAGTTGTTATTGATAAAGAAAAGAATGATATTGCACACGTTCTCGATAATGAGCCTAAACTAGAACCTGGAACTGTTGTTAAACAAGTAATAAATTGGGATAGGAGATATAAGCTCATGAGACTCCATACAGCAGCCCATATCATCTCGGCTCTTATGTATGAGAAATATAAGGCCCTTATTACTGGCGGCAATATCTCCTATGAATATGCATATGATGATTATAGTTTAGATATCATGGATAAAAACATATTTTATGACGTTGTTGAAGAAGCAAATAAGATCGTGAAGAGAGGCATAGAAGTAAAAATATACTGGTTACCTAGAGAAGAAGCCCTAAAAATACCTGGAATAGTAAAATTAGCTCATAAAATGCCACCTGATCTAAAGTACTTAAGGATAGTTGAAATCCCAGGTATAGATATTCAAGCAGATGGAGGTCCACATGTGAAGAATACTAAGGAAATAGGAGAGATAATTGTTCTCAAAATCGTTAATAAGGGCAAAAGGAGAAAGAGATTGTATTATACAGTAAGGCCATGACCCATTATGTTTTTACGTGTTTCCTTGTTATATGCACGGGTTCTCTGTGTGGAAGTATCCATTTATAAATGATCATTAATACGATGGCCATTATTAATGACGCTAGTGAAGACAGTATTAGATCATTCTTTGTGCCGAGTATTACTGATGCTATTATCTCTCTTATAGCAATAACGAAACCTACTTCAGCTATTCCGACTAGATACATTTCTGGCCTCCGTCTACCAACTATCACGCTTCTCACTATTTCTGCAAAAACTATTAGCATGAATATATCGTTTATCGTAATTTGTAATTCTGCAATAGTAGCTTGTTCATAACTCCATACATGACTTAGATCCCTCATAACAATAAGGGTTGTAAAAATAACAAGTACTGACATCACCGCAACAATTATTATATCAACTAATAAAATCAGCAGTCTACCATACTCGACTAAGTAGTGAACAATTCTGCTAAGCAATAATCAGCACCTAAAATATACTTCTATGTAGAACTATAAAACAATACAGCCATGTTAGCGATCAGAACGCTGAAGCATCATCATATTGTCAGACACTGGCGGTATCATCATAGCATACATATTGCCTCAAATATGTTTTATATAGTTTATTATAAAAGTATATGTTGCTTCGCTGCTTTCAATATCATAATAATATAATTATTAAGGAGGCTTAGAGACTCTAGCTAGGCATTATGTAGTATTAAGATGGAATGGGTTATCTTGTACTATTATTGTTCCTTTATTTTATGAGTATTATTGAAAAACATTAGTATTAGTTTTATTATGCAATATATACTCCTACGACGAAGCTATCAGAGCATGAATTTTCGTATGTTAATAACATTGTAATATGATCTATAAACTTTCGGCGAAGAAAATGGTATTTGAAATGGGGCCGCGGGGATTTGAACCCCGGGTCACGGGGGCCCAATTCGGGCACTAGCTCCTATTTGGAGCCTAGTGTGCCCCGCATCCTAGCCAGGCTAGACTACGGCCCCTTTTCACTTCATAGATTAAAATGTGTAGCCCTTTAAAATTCTTTGTTCTATCTCCTTAGAGTTCATAAGGATTTATAAGGAGAAATGCCGCCGCCGGGATTTGAACCCGGGACAACCGGATCTCCCCTGGGATCGACTTCGGACCCGTGGGTATCCCGTATGAGTCCGGCGCTCTGCCAGGCTGAGCTACGGCGGCTTCATTTTTGAATTATATATGGCTGGCTTATAAATTTTGTAATCAATCTCTGTATTAAGAAATTATGATTACTTCTTCTTCGTATTCTTCTATTTGTTTTTCTTTCTTTTCCTCAAGTTTTCCTAATAGGTAAATGTATTTTTCTACAGCCATTCTTATAAATTCGCTGCGGGTTAAACCTAGTTCTGCTGAGTACTTGTCTATTTTTTCTAGGAGTTTTTCATCTGCTTTAAAAGATATAACTCTTAATGGCATTTTGCATCACCTATTTCTAATGATTACATGTTATTAAAATGTATTGTTATGAAGGATATAATACTAGATCAAGTATAGAGGGGTGGGCGAAAGTATTGGTTCCATAGGAATAAAACCTATTAAGTTGGAAAATCCTTAAACTATTGATGAGGGCCCGTAGCCTAGCCAGGATAGGGCGCCGGCCTCCTAAGCACTTGTTCCCCGCGTAGATAGCCGGAGACCCGGGGTTCGAATCCCCGCGGGCCCGCTGTTTTTGTGTTTCATGTTTTTATATCATTTTCACTACTATAATTATGTATAAGTGCTGTAATACAAAGTAGTCGTATGGGTAGTAATATTGGTCGTGGAGATAACTAAGATATTATTGGATAAGATTGATCTTAGTGAATTATTTGATGATGTTATTAATCGTGCAAAGATAACGCTTTTCCAAGAAATTATCTATAGGAGCTTTATAAATGATCTGAGGGATTTGGAAAAGTTTTTAGAAAAGTATAGTGATGGTGCTTATAGGTTTTCGTTAAAGCCTATTCATGAAGAATATGAGTTATCTATTTACTCTATTAATGGCTATATCATAGGATCTATTCTTGATTCTCCAGGTGAGAAAATTAGAGGGATTAATGCTTTAAGAAGCTTTTCTGAAAAAGTGGGTAGTGATAAAATTGTTATTGAAGTATATAAGTTGCCGATAAATGTTGTTGAGGAAATTATTGGTAAAGATAATCTGGAGAAAATAGTTTCAGTATCAAGTACGGTTGCCGAGCAGCGTAAAGAGATTGTGGAGAAAAAAATAATGGTAGCTGAAAAGGCTGAAGAAACCGAGAAACGTGTTGAAGAAGCCATTGTAGAGACTAAAGAAATAGATTATGGTAAGATAAGACATGACATACTTGAGTATATTAAGAGATTTGGCCTCGATCCTCTAGGAGTTGAGGTTGTTGACGAGGCTGAGTTTGTTGTTGTTTACGTTGATGTTGCATCGCCTCCATTATGGATTGATCTTGAGACACTTGTATATGGTATTGCTTCTCGTTTTCTCGAGATAATTGGTTCATTAAAAAAAGTGTTGAAGGTACAGGTTCGTCTAGCTGATAAGGCTAAAGCAATAATATTTGCTAAGCCAGAAGACCTTAGAGTAGCTAAGGTTATAGCATTACTAGCTGAGGCTTTCAACGATAATGGTATTCCTATAAATAAGACTGAGCACAGAATTGTTGGAAATAAGTTATTTATAGAGATTAGGGCTAAGAAGCCCGTGTACCCAGATGTGTCTGTAAGTGATGTTATTAAGAGTATTTATCCAAAAATAAGAGAAATATGGGGCAATGATGTAGAAGTAACTGTGAGAATAGGCATGTTTACCAGGATAAGATATCCTTAAACCAAGCTCTGGGTCAATAAATATTAACCCAGAACAAGTACATGTCTTATTAGATAGGAGCCGGGGTGGCCGAGCGGCCTAAGGCGGCGGGCTGCAGGGCAACCCTGATTATTTCAGGGGTTCGTTGAAACCCGCTTATTCGCGGGTTCGAATCCCGCCCCCGGCTCCATTTATTCTTCTTGTCTTTTTCTCCATCTATCTAGTGGTTTTCTAATAGTTGCTCTAAATTTATTAATTGGGGCTGTGTATTTCTCGATGTTTTTCATGGTTTTCCAATAAATGTTAATGGTTCACGTATTTCTCTATATTTTCTCTCATAGTATTTGTACGATAAGTAGGATATTGTGAGAGTATATATTATTGACAGCAGTGTCTTTATAGGGTCTAGTCTCGTGGTGAAATAGCTTATTTGTGATGTAATAGTTGTTGATAAAGTAAATATAGTGAAATTAAAGATCATAGCTATGACAAGTAGTATATATGCTGGTAAAAAGCTTATTCTTTTAGAAAATAGTTTTGTGTCATGAAGGTATTTTGCGAATTTCTTACCTGTTAATATATTGAGTATTAATCCAATGACGTAACCAGCTATAATTACTATTGTTCCGAGATTTATTGTAATCAATACACATTCCTTGGTCTTTAATTTATTGTTTAATCCTTATTAGCTCTATTACTTTTGGTAGGAGTTCCCACCCATGACTTATTATTCCTAGTTTTCCCTTCATACATGTTTTTTCTGTGAATTTGTCAATGTTATCTGGCTCTATGTTATCTGACTTGATCGCTACTGGTACTGGGTCGTCTGTGTGGGCTTTCACGCTTGGTGGTGTTGCGTGGTCTGCTGTGACGAGTATTGCTATTTCTTCATTTATTCTTTCTAGGAGTGGTTGTACATAGTACTTGTCTATGTCTTCTACGCTCTTCTTCTTTGCCTCATAGTCTCCGTCGTGTCCTGGTATGTCTGGTCCCTTTAGGTGAACGTAGACTATGTCATGTGTTTTCAGTGCTTCTAATGTTTTCTCTAGTCTTAGTTTATAGTCTTTCTCGGGATCATCTGTTGGTGGCGGGATCGGTATTGTGTCGGCTCCATAGATTCTGCCTATTCCTATCTCTACGGGCATTTCTGCGAGGAC
>JAMOPC010000008.1 GCA_027064845.1 Desulfurococcales archaeon
ATTCGGTGAACAAACCGTAGTTGTTCCCGTGAAGAAATTTAAAGAAAGGGCAGGTCTCGGCTTATTAGACCGTGTAGCTAAAAGAGTACAACAAATGCTCCCCGGAGCAGATGTAAGGATCGAGGATAATGTGATATTAGTAATCATTCCAAGGAACTTGATAAAAGCATATAATAAGAAGATCAGAAAGCTAAGAAAACTAGAAGATAAATACAATGTTTCAATAAAAGTTAGAATAGCTTAGGCAAGGAAATTACATACATTTTTAGTAATTGTCAATAAATTAACAAGAAAAACTATACGATTTTAGATGTTCAGAAACGAAAATTTTTCGATAATTATACTAGTAAATACCTTCACTTTATCACATCATAGTAAATAAGATTATTTTGATGTGCGTAGAAGAATATATCTTATGTACGTAAATCCTTAATAAGTATGTACTCCATGGGTGTGAAGAATGGATATAACAGCCGGAGTATTAATCATAATAGGATTAGTACTCTATGCAATATTCTACTTCACACACGGTAAGTACTTGGAGAAAAAGGTAGTCAGAGCAGATCCAACTCGAGAAACACCTGCTAAGAAACTATATGATGGAGTTGATTATGTCCCCGCTAACAAGTATGTGTTGTACGGACACCACTTTGCATCAATAGCTGGTGCAGGCCCAATAGTTGGTCCTGCAATTGCTCTTGGATGGGGTTGGCTACCCTCATTGATCTGGGTATGGTTTGGCAATGTATTCGTAGGCGTAGTTCACGACTATCTAGCGTTAATGGCTAGTGTAAGATATGATGGAAGAACCATTGGGTGGATCGCCGGCAAATTAATGGGTAGGAAAGCCACATATGTCTTCAACTCATATATCTGGTTCTCACTACTACTAGTAGTAGCTGCTTTTGGATATGTTATCTCAGTACTGTTCTCGGCTTCTCCTGGAGCTGGTGTAGCAGCACTGCTTCTACTATTCTTTGCTGTAATAACAGGATTCTTAATGTATAAGACACCATTAAGCTTTAAAGGAGCTACTGTAATCGCATGGATATTCATTATTCTAGCAATATATGTAGGTGTATTAAGCCAGCTTAACAACTGGTTTGTACTAACTAAGGAACAATGGCTAATAATACTATTGATATATATTATTGTAGCCGCATCACTGCCTGTATGGGTATTACTACAGCCGAGAGACTATATGAACGCATACATACTATGGGCGAGCCTAGCAATAGGTGGCGGTGCACTAATATGGTTAATGCTAATGGGCAAGGGCGTTATGGAGTTCCCAGCATTCACGTCATTCTCAGCAAACGTAGTTGGTGGACAACCATCACCATTCTGGCCAACAGTACCACTAGTAATTGCTTGTGGAGCACTGTCAGGTTTTCACAGCTTAGTAGGTAGTGGTACTAGCAGTAAACAATTAGCAAATGAACTGCATGGCTTATTTGTAGGATATGCAGGTATGGAGACAGAAGGATTCCTATCTACCATGGTCATAGGCTCACTTAGCGCCTATGGTAGCCTAGCATTCATTGATGGAATAATAAAGAATTGGAGCAAGGTTGGCTCATTAATCAATGACAAAATAGCACCAGCTCTAGGATTATCAGCCATTTCAGAACCAACAAGAGATGCCATAACGACTTTTGTCACTAAATTCATAAACGACCCAGCAGTATTCGGTAAATTCTATGCTGGCTTAGCTAATGCTATAAAGTGGACTGTAATACCAAGAAGCTATGCATATGCGACAAATGCTGCTTTCGGATTAGATCTTACAGTAATGACGATCTTCGGTACATTATGGATAACGGGATTTGCATTAACATCTCTAGACACAGCTACAAGGCTAGGAAGATATGCTTGGCAGGAGCTTATGGAGCCTCTAAAGGCATGGTCTACGGGATTATATAGCTTCTTAGCAAATAAGTGGGTTGCCTCAGCAATACTAGCAGTAATAGGTATAGCATTGGCTTGGGGCGGTTCATTCCTAGTAATATGGCCGGCATTCGCTGGAATGAACCAGCTACTAAGTAGCCTTGCATTAATGACGATATCATTATGGGTAGCTAAAATACAGAAAGCATCTACTGGAGGCAAGGCTTTAGTAGTAGCTCCAGCAATATTCATGTGGGTTACAGTAACACTAGCCCTCCTATGGTACGAAGCAGTAGTAGTCCCAGCAATGATACAGGCTGGTGGAGCAAAAGCATTGACTGGTGCTGTTGTAGGGTTCGTAACAGGGATTGGTATAGCATTAAATCTCTACTTGTTCTCATTATGGATACTAAACATGAAGAAAGAGAAAATAGGGTAAGGCAAACATGAAATAAATACCTAAACTTAAATTTTCTTTTTTCAAAAACATTATACATGTCCTAGGAGATGAATTGAATCATGATTAAAAAGAGTTTATTAGCAAAAATATCCGATGTACTTAAAGGAGTATTTGCTGGCAAATCTGTAGAGTATATATCTGCAGAGCTAAGAGAGTTGGAAAACATATTTGCTCTTGTTCTTTTAGGTTCTTTCATCGGATTACCAAGTCCTCCATCAACTATTTCGCTACGCCTTCTACCATACATGGGCAGAGAACTAATAGTCATGACACGTGTAAGTGAAAGAATAGACGATATGCTGGGTGAAATGGCTGGTTTGTTCGATGTATCATAAACTTGTATAGGTGTTAAACGTGTCCTCTGAAACCCCAAATTATATTGTCCGGTTCTTTATAGGAAAAGGAGGTGTAGGTAAGACAACAACTGCTGCAGCATACGCTTTAAAAATGGCTATGAAAGGATTCAGAACATACATTATTAGTCTAGACCCGGCTCACAATCTTGGAGATGTATTAAATACTGAGCTAGGAGATGAACCCAAGAAAGTATATGATAATCTTTGGGCTATAGAGGTAGATTACGAGGATATGATAAAGAAACACCTAAAACAATTAAGCGATAAAATCAAAGACATTTATGGATACTTAAAAATATTCAATTTAGATAAATACGTTGATGTATTACGACATAGTCCTGGCATAGAGGAACAAGCCTCACTTGAGAAGATTATAGAAATAATAAGGAGTTATGGAGAAAAGAACAAAGCCGACGTAATAGTCTTTGACACACCACCAACAGGATTAACTCTTAGGATCATGGCTCTACCAACAATAAGTCTGATTTGGATTGATAAGCTTATGGAATTGAGATTGGCTATTCTTGAAAGAAGAAGAGCAATAACTAAGATCACAGGAGAAGAATTTGAAATAGAAATTGGTGGAAAGAAACTAAGAGTACCAGTAGACGTGGCTGAAGACCCTATTTATAAAGAACTAATTAATCTAAAGTCAGAATACAGCTGGATCAATAATGTATTAACAGATCCGACTAAAACAATTGTCGCATTAATAATAAACCCTGAAATGCTTCCCATACTAGAAGCATACAGAGCTTATCAGTTCCTTACTAAGATAGGCATACATACAGAGTACATTATATTAAATAAGGTTCTCATTGTTAGATCTGTGCCGGAGGAACTTAAACCCAAGATAAATGAGCAGAATAAAGCAATAGAAGAAGCAAGAAGACTATTTGAAAATAAAACCTTTGCTGAAATACCGTATCTGCCTAAAGAGCCTAGAGGAATAGATGATTTAAAAGACATTATAACATATATTGAGAACATATCCTGAAAAATCAGTCTCTCTGGAGAGGAACTATATATGGATGGGAGTATAGCAGTATACCTATTCATATTTATAGCATTAATAGCTGGTTTATCAACATTGCAATTCTATAGGGGAAGAAAACAAAACTTGAAGATCCTAGAACATAGTATCCGTGTCCTAGAGAGGAGCTTCAAACCCAAAGACAAGAACTATACTGTTATAGGTATATACATAGGTTATGACGCAACATATAAAGTAATACATGATATGATTAAGAACATTAAAGCAGTCGTATTGCTACTTCCTAGGCAAAGCCTCTTATATATGCCCATAGCTAAGCTAACTTCCAGATTCGATAAAGTCTTCCTCATAATAAATTATAAAAAGGATAAAAACTTTCCAGGAGAAGCACATCTCGTCAAAAAGAGATACTATAGGCTTGGGATAAAGAGAACCATTAAAGGTATAGAAAAAATGCGAATTGAGAGAATAAGTATTGGAACCAACAAATACTATTTAGTATACACTCATAGAAGCCTCGTAGAAAAACTCATAAACTTTGCTAAGCAATTAGAAGATCCCTCAATTATTAACCATCTAGCAATAATTCCTAAGAATAAAAGACTCTACTTGGCAGCGAAACTTGTACCAGATCAACTTGAGGAGCTCGCAAAGAAATTCTACAAACTAGGACTGAGCATTTAGGAATTCATCTAATCTTTTATTACCAGAAACTATAGATATAAGATCACTTAGCCTATAACTCTTTGTTAATGCTTCTTTATCGATTTTATAATTACCTTTACGAGTAGGTATTAAGTCGTTGATCCTCAGAAACCTCCACTCACCTGATCCAATAATCTTTACTGCTATGAATCCCTCGCCACCGGATCTCTTAATAAACTCTTTAATTTTCTCAACCTGGTGTGCAGGAACATAAATAGGTTTCTCCCCGTGAGTAGTTTTTACTTCAATAGCTAATACGTATCCATTCTTAATAGCTACAATATCTGGATACACTATCCTTTTAGTCTTAGAACCGCTTGCAGGTGCTCTTATAACAGCGAATCCTTTTCTCCAAAGCTTTACAGCTAATTCTCTCTCATGAGCAAATCCTATTTTCCTATTTCTCAATACATATCCCTGAA
>JAMOPC010000009.1 GCA_027064845.1 Desulfurococcales archaeon
TATGCATTCTTAGTAGTTATAGTTGTAGTGCTTGTATTAGTGCCTTCATCAAAGGCTCCTTGTACAGTGAACGGAAGATTGAAACTTATATCTATTTCTTGTGTCTCGAGGACTAGGTTTATAGAACCATTGATCTTTATTTGTCCATGGAATTCTTTGTTTTCTCCATGTATTTTCGCATCAATTGTTGCTGAGAATTTTGTGTCTGTCATATTTAGTGTTTCATTATAATATCTTATTTCTCCGTTAAGCATTCCTTTAAGGAATAGTTTTTCCTCACTAAGATCTAGTGTGAAATTACCATGTCCTGTATTATTATATTCTGGTGATAGTACGTGTTCTAGTGTGTCTGAGAACTCCATTGTACTATTCTTTGGGCTAAGCCTTGTGTCTAGGTATAGTTTGTGTTTGAACGGTATATTCGGTATACCTAGTTGATCGTTTCCACCTATTGAGTAAGCAATGCTTATAGTAGAGTTTATAATAGGTGCTGTAAATGATGTAATCATCAATACTAGGAGTAATAAACTATATATATGCTTATACAATTCAAACATCCTCCATACATTAGCCTATGAATATATGGGTTATAGCTCTACATAAACATTTTTATTGAAACTGTTCCGGTTTGGTTGTTTAACTATTCGAATAATAGAATGAGCTTTTATGATTAATGATTGAATCGTTGGATTAATTATGATATAATTCTTTGTCTCGAGGAGATATATGTATTTATGACTTTGTGTTTGGTTTCTCTTGCTTCTTGAATGGTTTTTAGTTCTAGATAATATGGTGTAGCTTTCTTAATGTATGCTCTGCACTTTAAGATATGTATTTTTATCCTATCATAGACTTTTGATACGTTTCCATAAATTAGCTTTCCAGTTGGGGATTTATAGAAAAGATAAGCTTTTCGTAGTGGTGGGTATTGTTCGTGTATTGATGAAGATATTATTATTGATAAGGAGGAGTTAAGTGCTCTAGCAACTATTCCTAATTTATTATAGATTTGTGGTTTATGTGCATAATCGGTTATTAGTATAATGTCTCTTAAGTTCTTGAAATTCGGGAGTAGTTTGATCAATGTCTCTATGCTTTCACCAATACTACCCCATGATTCTCCACATATGGTTTTCGTTAAGAACCTAAGATTATCGCTTGGCTTAGTGTATGGTGATAAGATATAGTTTTTCCCATTGAGGATTACTAGGTAGGTTGTGTCTTCGAGTTTCCTAGATACGGATAATATTATTGACGCAATATATATTGCTATAAATGGTTTTTCCCAATACATCATTGTCTTAGACAAGTCTAGAGCGATTAGTACCTCTACTCTCCTCTCGCTCATGAATTCTTTGACAATGAGTTGTTGTTCTTCCCCTTTTATCAGACGTGCTGAAAGCCTCCAATCAACATATCTTATATCGTCTCCATAACTGTATGGTCGGAAATCAATGTATTCAAAACCAGCTCCCTTGATCACTGATCTACCGGCTCCATACAGGAGGGATTCTGTATCAACAATTCCTGTCTTAACTGCTTCCATAGATATTCTGCATATGTCTTTATCATGCATCATTCTTAATCACTTAGCTATTTTAACTCTATTATTCTATCGTATTTTTTAATTGGTTTTGTCTATGAGGAGATTATAATGTTATCCAAATTTTCGAACAAATGTGTCTACGCGATATATTTATCAATACGCTCACATATATGGATATGTAAAATATCTATGGAGAACTAGTGGTTTATGGTGTCTTTATTTGAAATTTTATGACTATGAAGAACTACGTGGATTCAATATATATGATTCGATAGGATTATATTACGGGTTTGTGTGCGGTATTGTGTATAGGGAGGACAATGTATATGTTAAGGCTTGTATACGAGTTGTTGCAGAGGATAGTGTGCCAGACATGGATTTATTGAAGAAAATGCTTCGTTCTAAGAATATATCCGTGGAAGATGAGAGTTTAGATGTTCTTGTTAGTCTAGCTAGAGAACATGGACTCGATATTCCATACAAGGTTGTTGATCAAAACGTAGAGCTTGTAAAGGGAATATTCCCTGTCTCAGAGATCGAGTTAATAGATGAATACTATGAAGGACCCCTAAGGAAAGGAGTAATATTATTGAATACCCCGAGAGAAGCACTTTATAGGGGTAGGAAAATCGAAGCATCATCCCCCGTTCCTTTACCTGAGAAAATTGTTGGAAAACTCGTTATAAGTAAGAAGAACGGAGTATTGGGTAAGGCATATAGTATTGTTATAGGTCCTGGACATCCAGGTCTTAGAGTTAAGAGACTCAAAGAACTTAAAGGATACATATCTTGGCTTAAATTCTTGAGCGATATTAAGAAAAGGGATCCCAAATTATATGAAAAACTCGCGGCCATAAAAGATCCCCTTATGCATAGAAGGATTGCATTAGAAGAATATGATTTACTAGTAAGTGAAATGAGGAAAAGAAACATTCCCGAAAAGATCATCAAGGAGATCGATAAATATATAGTCTCTAGTGAAGAAGGATTTTCCTTATTCATAGATATTCCTTGGCCTAAGATCCTTGTTGTTAATGAAATAGTTATCGTTGAATAATTGGTGGGATAAATGGTTCTTAGTATTGATGAAATAAAAGAGAAAACTGAAAAGATATTAAGAGAACTAAGCAGGGTTATAATTGGTTATGACCAAGAGCTTAGATATATTCTTGTATCGTTGCTTGGTAATGGCCATGTATTGCTTGAAGGTGTTCCGGGAATCGCTAAGACTACATTGGCTAGAGCACTTACTAGACTAGTTGGTTTGTCTGAAAAGGAATTAAGAGTTATTAATGGTGTGCCTTATAAAGGGTTTTCGCGAATCCAGTTCACACCCGATCTTATGCCCGGAGACATTGTCGGGAGCCTTATATATAATCCTAAGAAACTTGATTTCGAGCCAAGACTGGGGCCTATTTTTGCATATATTGTATTAGCGGATGAGATAAATCGAGCAACTCCTCGAACACAGAGCGCTATGCTTCAAGCTATGCAGGAGAGAGAAGTAACTATTGGTGATAAGACATATCCTCTTGAAGATAGACGTTCTGGAAAATTCTTCTTCGTAATAGCTACTCAGAACCCTGTTGAGCAAGAAGGGACTTATCCATTGCCAGAAGCCCAGCTTGACAGGTTTATGATGAGGATTATAATGGGTTATCCAGCTAGTCTTGAGGAGGAGAAGAATATTCTTAGATTACACTCCATGAAGCTCCGTGAACCGCTTGAAGAGCTTGAACCTGTTATTAAGCCCGAATGGATCGTTGAGGCTCAAAATACTATTGCTGAAAAAGTAATTGTTCCAGAAGAAACTATTGAATACATATCAAGAATAGTGAGAGCTTCTAGACCAGAGATTGTCGAGCCTATGGCGAAGTATTTCGAGCTAGGTGTTAGCCCTCGTGGAGGAATACAGTTAATGAAAGCAGCTAAAGCATATGCAGCGATGAGGGGCTCTGAAACTGTTGAGCCGAGAGATGTTGATGCTGTTCTATTCCCTGTTCTAAATCACAGGGTCATACCAAGTGTTGATAAGATAATAGAGTATGGGGGAGGCTTTAAGGCTAGGTTAAGAGTTATTCGAGAGGGTCTTGATTATTTGAAGAAATTCATTTAGTCACGGGGTGTTTCCACATGGATGTTGTTGTCTTTGACAATGTGACTAAAATCTATGGCGGGTTGAAAGCAATTAAAGCACTTGATAACGCATCCTTCAGAATCCCGTCAAGAGTTGTTGCTGGTTTATTAGGACCTAATGGTTCGGGTAAAACAACTAGTTTTAAATTAATAATGGGTTTTCTTAAACCGAATAGTGGGAAAATATCTGTTTTCGGAATGGATCCATGGGTTGAAGAATATAGCGTTAGGAGAAGGATTGGCTATCTTCCAGAAAAACCTGTTTATCCATATGTGAGTGTCTATAAATTCTTGAAACACATCGGGAGAATGCAAGGAGTTAGTAGTAAGGAAGTGGAGATGATTATTAAACTAGTTGGTTTAGAAAGATACAAGTTTATCAATATACGTGGTTTGAGTAGAGGCTATTTACAAAGACTTGGCTTAGCACAAGCCCTCATAGGTGATCCAGAACTACTGCTTCTAGATGAGCCCACTGCCAATCTAGACCCCTTGTCTAGGAAACAAATACTTGACTTGATAAAGGATTTGAAGAAAGAACTTGGAATAACAATTCTTGTTGCAACTCATATATTACCAGAGCTTCAAGAAGTTGCTGATTATCTTGTATACATTAATAGGGGTAGAGTTATAGAATCGGGTAAGCTCGAAGACTTGACTCATAGATACTTTGTCCATGCATATTATTATATAGAGACGGGTGAGCCTAGAAAAATAGCTTCTAAGATAATTATGGAGGAATATGTTAAAGCAATTGAGGTTAGGGATAATGGATTATTGATAAAGATAAACTCCGCCTATAAAGATGATCTTTTAGAACTGCTTACTTCTTCCGAAATTTCTGTTTATGTAAAGAATATAAGACACGTAACAACAGAGCTGGGTGAGCTTTATGAAAAACTATCGAGAGCTAGTTAAGAGGATAATGCTTCAATCCGAGTATTTATTGTCGCTGAAAGCTACAGCAATATATGTAATAGCTATCATTATCGGTATATTATTCTCATTAGCATCAATATACAGAGCTTATCCAATAATGTCCGCGTTTGGATTCATTACTGGAATACTATTAGTGATTCTCCTCATAACCATAGCAGGATCAATGATTGACGAAATCAACGAGGGCCAAGCACAGCTTTACT
>JAMOPC010000010.1 GCA_027064845.1 Desulfurococcales archaeon
TAATAAGCTCTAATTTTCTCGTAACTCCTGAAGGACATGCTAGCCACCCTATACGTAGACCGGGGGCAAGGATCTTGCTGATTGTGCTCATATATATTACACGGTCTTCTTCATCATATGCTTTGAGCGGTGTAATATCAACTGTTTCATCATATATAAAGTAGCTATAAGGATCATCTTCAATTACTAAGAGATCATACTTATTCGCTATTTCTATCAAATGCTTCTTTCTATCACGAGGCATAGTTGTTCCAGCAGGATTTTGCCCAACCGGTATAGTGTATATGAATTTTATCTTCTTTCCTTCATTAACAAGTTTCCTTACTGTTTCTTCGAGAAGATCCGTTCTCATCCCTTGCTTATCAATCTTAATTCCTATTATCTTAGCCCCTCTTACTTTAAAGGCACCGAGAGCAGCAAGATACGAAGGATTCTCAGTAATTACTACATCCCCTGGATCCAGGAAAGCTCTAGCCATTAAGTCAAGTCCTTGCTGACTACCAGTTGTTATTATTATATTTTCAGCATCCATACTAATACCTCTATATTCTAAGAGAAAATGTGAAAGCATTTCTCTAACTTCTAGAATACCCTTAGTTTCACTGTACTGAAGTGCTTGGTTACCCATTTCTATAATCATTTTCTTAGCAAACTCTGCAAGCTCCTCTCTCGGAAAAGTCTGAGGGTCGGGTATGCCTCCAGCTAAGCTAATAACGTCCTTTCTCCCTCTTATTATAGCGAGTATCTCCCTGATCTCGGATGCTTTAATAGATTTAGCTACAGAACTAAAGAACTTATCATAAACAGGCAAGTAAGTACCACCGATAAATTAGTATTAATGTATTTATCTAAAAAATTATCGTTTAAGAAGGGTGATTTAATGGAATACAATACCATAGTGAAGAAGATCACACCACACACACTTAGGGCAGCATATCTGTATCCTAGCATATATGAAGCAATGTTATCAAGCCTAGTCACACATATAATATATTTCATGGTAAACGAGTATTTTCCAGAAATATTTCTTGAAAGATTTTGTATGAAAAAGCTTAAAGGAGCAGAACCTCCTCCTAGAAGCATTGATACTCAGAGCCCCCTAAAGGATTTTGATTTAATCATAACTAGTCTACACTATGAACCCGATATAGCGAATATTATTCGAATACTGTATGCTGCAGGATTAGATCCATTGAGAAAGAGGAGAGAAAAAACCATATTGGCTGGAGGACCAGCTGTTATGGCTAATCCACATCCTTATACAGAGTTCATAGATGCATTCATTATAGGAGACGCTGAACAATCGATCCAGGAAATAATTAATATTTGGATTCAATACCATGATAGTAAAAAATTATTCCTAGAAGAGATCTCTCAATTAGAATATGTATATGTTCCAAGCATTAATGATGGGGAAAAGATATATAGAAAACCAGTCCAAGACCTTAATAACACATACTATCCCATAAAACAAATTCAGAACACGGAAAAAGAACCAATATATGGCAAAGGATTACTTCTCGAAACTAGTCGAGGATGCAAATATTGGTGTAGATTCTGCATGGAAACAAGAATTATGAAACCCTACAGGTATAGAAGTTTTCAACAATTAAAAAATATAGTCGAAAAAGGTATTGAGGTAAACAAAGTCGATCGAACCATAATTTATTCTTTAAGTTTCTTAGAAAATCATGAGGAACAAAAGCTATTAGATTATCTTATTGAAAATAATTTCTCAGCATCTCTTCCATCTTTAAGAATTAATAAACTGTCAGAAGATATCCTTGAGAAAATAAAGCTTCTAGGACAAAAAACCCTAACGTTAGCTCCTGAGAACTTTAGTTATCATGTTCAAAGAATTATATCTAAATATCTTAAAATAGACGAACTTATACCTATTATATATTGTGTTCTCAATAAAGGATTTAACTTAAAACTCTATATAATCTCCGGATTCAAGGGAGAAAACAAAGAAGATATTGATATAACTATTGAAAAAATTAAAAAGATTGCGGAACATGCAAGGAAGAAGGGAAGAAAATTAAGTATTACAATAAATCCTTTGATCCCTAAACCCAAAACAGTTTTTCAATGGATAGGAATGATCGATCTAGACAAAGCTAGAAAGATCATTAATTACTATAGAAAAATGCTGAGAGGACTAGTTGATACTAGGCCTTATTATGTCAACTGGGCATGGGTTCAAGCAAGTATATCATTAGCTGATAAAACTATATCAAGAGTATTATTAGATTGGGCTCTTCGTGGAGGAGATTTGGGTAGCTGGAGACGTGCTTTGAGAGAAAATAATTACTCAACAGAATACGTTTTCAAAGGATATAGATTCGGTGAAGAGCTTCCCTGGGACAATATTGTTCTAGGTTATGGAGTAGAGGATGTTCTTGAAAAAGAATATTTAATGTACGAAGTTCTTTCGCGGAAATCGAGTTATAGTTGAGAAGCGTTTCTAGCAATATCTCCTAATAATCCTATGTAAGACACTAGTAGTAGTGATGCAATGAGTTCTGCAAGATAGTTGGGTTTGGGTTCGTTTATTTGTAATATATTAAAGATCTCTTTATTCATGAGAGTCATTTCATCGTATGTGAAATATACTGGTAATATTATCCTTGGATTAACGTTGATATTAACTCTCCTGAACCTTGTTGATACCATGTATTGTTTAACCTCTGATCTTAGTGCATACTCTGGTTTTAATCCTATTGAGAGATAAAATGATGTAAGTACTCCAAGAATTACAGGTAATAATGAATTATCTATGGGCTTCAAGTCTTCAATGGTATTATAAGACTCCATGAACATACTATACTTTATACCAAGTTCTTCAATCTTATTCTTTGAAATATCTGTTGAAGCATTCATATCAAAAACGATATACGGTGTTATAATTGGTATAAGAGAACCTTGAGTTTCCAACAATATTTCTTTAAATATATTTGACTCTATTAAGTCTAGTAAACGTATACACGGTTTTTGATCACCTATCATAACGGTATTAATTATATGTCCTGCCCCTCTACCATAACATATTATTCTGAGATCACTATAGGTCTCTGTCGCTAAGAGTTTATTTTCTATTATGTTACATAGATCTACTCTTTTTTCAGGCGTAGATATAGTGAATATTCTAAGCCAACAGCGATTAATCTTGATCCTTATACGGGTATCTTCTAATAATTTTGCACCAAGTTCGACCGATCTCATGAGAGCAGGATATATAGAGGCAAGAGGGATCAGCTTTTCCGCACGTATCCATGTTCCATCTATTCTTATAGGTCCTATGACTGTGACCGGTACTTGTATAGCTCCAATCGGTTTATAAGAGATTTTACCCTCTAGTTCAACAAAGTCCAAAATAGAGGAACCAGTAGCTGATAAGGATAATCCTAGTTTTTCTTCAAGATATTTTCTCCTAATAAGAGCTGCTAAGTTCTCATTTTCCACTATCTTGTCAACTTCTTCTAAGGGTTTTTTAGAAGATTTTAATCTTGTTAAAAAATCTTTAAGACTAATCCTCTTTTCTCCCAACTGGTTTTATCACCGGTCTATAAGCTATAGCATAGTGAATAATGCCTGCTTCACCATCCTCATTTATTCTTCTCAAAACAGGCTCTAATATAGTTCCCTCAGATAATTCTTCTGGGAGCACATCGGTTATTGGCGCTAAGATCTTTGTTTTTGTTCCAAGTGTTTCTACTAATCCTATTATTCTTGGCCTCTTATCTTCGAATCCTTCTGCGATAGAGTATATTATTGTCCATGTTAAGAGTTTGGCTTTCTCATTTAACAGAAATATTTCTTCTAAATCTCTCGATCCACAATATCTACATACACTTGACGGGGGGTAGTTTACTCGTCCACAAGATTTGCATTTTACAGCTTTTAGCCTGTAATGGGCTTGTTTTTCACGCCAAAACCTTGCTATTGAGAACTTCATTTCTCTTCACCCCCTTATACGTAGGATCAGGTTCCTGTATTTAGCATATAACGCGTAATCAATAATGGTTTTCCTATCTAGGTAGTCCTTTACCTTTGGTGCTTTGTCTTGTTTTTCTAATATTTTATCGGTTACTACTATACTATAGGCGTCGCTTCCAGCACCGCTCCCGAAAGGTGCGAGTAGTATTCTTTGTCCAGGCTTTGCTTCATCAAGAACCTTGGCTAGTCCTATAAGTGCTGATGAGTTATAACTATTACCTATATAAGGTGTTACCAGGCCTGGAAGTATTTGTTCTTTAGTAAATCCTAGTTTTTTGCCTACGCTTAGTGGGAACTTGCCGTTTGGTTGATGGAATATGGCATAGTCGAAATCTGATGGTTTTAATCCTGTTTTCTCAAACAACCCCTTTACAGCACCTATTATGTGTTTGAAATAAGCTGGTTCACCTGTAAAGCCTTCACCATGTAATGGATAAGGTACATGGGCTCTTCTCCAGAAATCAGGTGTGTCTGTTACATATGTATAGCTTGCTTCAAATACTGCTGCTGCTTCGCTAGAGGGGCCTGTTATCAATGCCGTTGCTGCTGAAGATGCTGTGAATTCAAGTATGTCTCCTGGATTAGCTTGTGCTGTATCAGAACCTATTACTAATGCATACTTGATCATTCCTGATGAGATCATGCCCAGACTTATTCTCAATGCTTCACTCGCAGCTCTGCACGCGAATTCTAAATCGGTAGCCATAGTTTCAGGCACGATTCCTAAGGCTTCAGCAATAATTGTGGCCGATGGTTTTACAGCATAGGGTTTTGACTCCGTACCAAACCATACGGCGCTTATTTCACTTGGTTTTATCCCTGCTC
>JAMOPC010000011.1 GCA_027064845.1 Desulfurococcales archaeon
TAGTTGTTAAACTCCATACCTTCTCCAAGCTATATATAAGTACTTCGAGATAGAGTTGTGCGCTTTGACTTAGATAAGCTGTTTTATCAAAGTATTTTACTGGGAATAGTGTTGCTCCTCCTTCTACAGCTGAAGCTGTCAGTATTGGTGGTGTTACTTCCCACCACCCATTCTCGATAAAGTAATCTCTTCCTGCTTTAAGAACAGTGTGTTTGATCTTCATAATTTCTGTTAATCTTCTACTCCTAAGCCATAAATGCCTATTATCTAGCAAGTATTCTATTCCTTCATTACCTTTTATTGGGAAATCTCTACTATAGCCAACTATTTCGAAATAATCAGCGAGAACTTCGTATCCACCTGGTGCTTTAGGTTGTTTCACTAATTCTCCACAAGCTTTAACGCTTGCCTCTAAACCAATGTCTTTCAAGGTTTTAACCAGTTCATTGCCAAGAACTTCTCGATCAACAACTACTTGAATTACACCAGTTGAGTCTCTTATTCTTACAAATGCTTTTCCTCCAACAACGCTTCTCCTATAAATCCATCCACGAATACATACTCTTTTCCCAACATATTCTTCGCACATAATGTCTTCTACGTGTTTCCATTCCTCAGCCAATAATGTTCCCTCTAATATCTAATCTGTTGAAAATTTATCAATATATTGAGAATAGATAGAATAACCAATAAATATTGTTCTTTTGCACCAAAAATGTTCTTAGGGGAGAGGTCTGGCCATTAAGTAAGCATCTTCTCCATCAAGATAGTATTGGTGAAGGACTTTTATGATCTTATATCCTAGTTTTTCATAGAGTGTTATAGCTGGTTTATTGGTAACTCTTACTTCTAAATATGTTTCTTTGCAATCATAGTTTTCGTATAAACTTTTCATAGCATAAGCCATTAAGGCGTATCCTAGTCCTTTTCTCCTATGTTCTTTCAATACGGCTATACTGACAACATGTCCGCTTTTTACTAAGAAGTGTTTAAAGAACCCTGGTTTATACTCTACTCTACACATAATATATCCGACTATTTTTTCATCAGGAGAAACCGCTACGTAGAATGCTTTATTGTACTTAACCCATAAATCCCTAAAGAAATATGGTGGATAGTTCTCTGGGAGCGTTTTTAAATTGATCTCTCTAACCACTTCGAGATCTTTTTCTGTAGCATTCCTTATGGTATAACCATTTGCTTTTTCTTCAAGTTTCTTAACAGCTTCTTCGAATATTTCGTAGATGCTGGGGTACTTTTCTTCTTTTTTATGCCAAAGTATCATATCTGTTCACCGTATACATTTTTACTGTTTTTACTGGTCTGCATATATTTAATCCACTATTAACAAATATATAGTCATAGTTCTGTGTTCTCGAGGTACTAGTTATGTCTGAATTACCTCATCGCAGGGAATATGCTCCGCTAGTTGGGAAAAAGATATTGGTTGGGCTAACAGCTAGTTCAGCGATATATAAAAGCATAGACCTTATCCGTGAACTAATAAGAATGGGGGCTAAAGTAAAAGCAGTTATGACCGATGAAGTGCTTGAATACATATCACCTAAACTTGTCGAATGGGCTACTGGTAATGAGCCATTAATCGAATTATCTGGTAAAGCAGAGCACGTCGCGTTAAGTAATGAATATGATGCACTTATCATAGCACCGGCAACATTGAATACTATTTCAAGAATAGCTTATGGAATAGTTGATCAAGCACTCCACTTATTAGCTGTTGCTATGATGGGTAAGAAGAAAAAAGTAATAATAGTTCCCTCTATGCACATGAATTTGTTTAAATCACCCCAATACGGGAAAGCAATTAAAATACTAGAAGATCTGGGAGCATATATAATTCCACCATTTATAGAAGAGAATAAGGCAAAGTATCCGCCATTAAATGATCTAGCACATTGTATAGAAACACTCATTAATAGAGGAAGGGATTTAGTTGGTAAAAAACTACTAGTAACAGCTGGACCTACAAGAGAATACATAGATCCGGTACGTGTAATAACTAATCCAAGTTCTGGTTATATGGGTGTGTTGATAGCGAGAGAAGCAGTATGTAGAGGAGCAGAAGTAGATCTTGTACATGGGCCTATGTATGTAGAGCCACCCTATACCGTTAATGCTTACAATGTTACAACTACGTCGGAACTGGCAAAGAAAATATCGGATCTTACTTCGGTAAAGAAATATGATGCAGCGATCTTTGCTGCCGCGCCGGCAGATTATACTGTCACAGAGAAAAGCCCCAAGAAGATCTCAACACGTGAAGTCAAGTATTTGATTCTAAGACTACGGCCAACACCTAAGACTATAAGATATATCTCCAAAAACAATAGGCCAGAAAAAATCATAATATTTGTTGCTGAGACAACGAATGATCATGAAGAGTTAGTTGAGAAAGCTAGGCAGAAATTAATAGAGTACGGAGCAGATATCGCAATAGCAAATAACGTTAAAGAACCAGGAATAGGCTTTAGTTCAAACTATCTAGACGCATGTATTGTTACGAGAAACAAGTATGAGTGCTTAGGATTGGTAAGGAAAGAAGTAATTGCACGAAAAATCATAGACTTAATTATTTAAACTCGAGTATTAGCTTTGATTTCGATAAATCAGTGAGTCTTGTCATAATAGTTTTTAATGCCTCTTGAAGAACTCTGTTGTTATCATATCTTCTGATTATTTCTAATAATTCTTCACGAGGCTTGCTCTTCAGGAATTTTATTTTCTCAATTAATAACGGCATAGCACGAACAACATTATCAACAATGGTTATAGTTGCTGCTCTAGCAGTTCTAGATAATGGGTTTAAATCAATTGCAATGACGGTCTTCCCCATTTTTCTCAAAGCTTCAGTACGATCACCGTCTTCAAGAGGTACAAGTACAACATCTGCTATAAGAATCCCTCTTGGACTAACTCTTCTCCTCTCACTAAATAATTCTGGTATAGTCGCTGAGGCATCGTCCCCCACTCCTAAGATTTCTTCTGCTCCGTGTTGCTTGAGCCAATTAGCAATAGCTTCTTCTCGTTCTCTCGTTCTATAGAACAAGTTCACCTCGATCTTAGCTCCAGAAACTTTGGCTAATTCGACTATTTCTCTTGGAACAAGAGCAGCAGTGTTACCATTAACTGATATTACTGGATGCTTAGCAGTAATAATTGAAGCTGCTGCAGCCTCTATTGCTTCAATGGCGAAGTCATGTGTCTTCTCTCCAAGTAGGTAATCAAAACACTCTCCTCTACCATGGGCGATCAATCCTTCAAGAGCCACAATACCCTTTTTATAGCCTTCAACAATTCTTTCTCTCAATAATAGGCTTTCTCTACGAGGATGATTAGGGGGAATATACAATTTCAACACCTACATGACTTATTTTTGTCTTAAATACTCTTAATCCTAGTGATTCAAAGTATTCAATAATATCGTGTATCCATTCAGGTTCGGGAAGAATTAATAAGGCTTGTTTCTTCCTATAATATGAAATCGTTTTATTTTTGATTCTATTTAATAATTGAGTTACTCCATCATAACTAAATAATCCTCTAGTAAACTCATGAGCTAGTTCAAAAAAGTTTTCGAGTGAGGGGCTATTAAGTAATTTTTCTAATAATTTCTTGTTTTTCTCATAATATTCAGGTTTTATTCTTGAAAGCATAATAGGAGTAGGTTCTTTACCTTCTAAAACGACTGCTATAATTTCATAGTTTTTCTTTAACAAAATATGTTCTATCGAACCTATGCCTGGGGGCCCTGGCTTTGTCCTAATCTCCGCACCGCCATAGAATTCTGATATAACATCTCCTAGTCCCGTTTTATAATATACTTCAGCGACATGCGCTGGCCATGTAGCTTTCTCAAGCGTTATGTTTTTGTTTTGTGCAATACTTGATATTATAGAATAAGCTATAAGACAAGCAGCTGAAACACCAAAACCTGTACCAAGACCTATTGGTGAATATGCTCTTATCGAATTACACAGACTATATTCTCTGCAGAGAAATTCTACATGGTTTCTAAGTACATCTTTATTATTTAGAAGTATCCTCGGCTTAGAGTTTTCTTTTTCGAGTCGTGCCTCCAAATATATGGATAAATTAATCCCTGCTCCTAAGCTCCCGGTATAAAGAGGATCTTTATTTATAGATGGAAACCATAAGCCGGATACATGTAGAGGAACACGAACTATTATTTCACTATGTTTATCATTGTTAATAGATTTCATAGTACACCACTTTGAGTAGACTCCATGATCTTTTTTCTTATATCAATTATTTTATCTGGGTAATCGGTCGCCACCCCGTCAATGTTTGATTTGTAGAGTTTGAACACTGTATTTATTTCATTAACAGTCCATGCAACTACTTTTAATCCTAATCTATGAGCGAAGCCTATAGCTTTGGCTGTAGCTAAGCGGTAATGTGGAAGAACTATTTCGCACTTTATCTTTTTAGCATCTATGATTCTTCCAGGAGGCTTGTAATATATGAGACCAGTAGTGATTCTAGGATATAGTTTCTTGGCATTAATCAATGCATCGTCATGAAAACTTATTAATGCAGTATCTCCGATAAATTCATGATATGTGTTCTTAAGGATCTCAATTATCTTTTTCGTAGTCTCTGGTTCTTTTATCTCAATAAACAAGCCGGTTCTACCATTAATGGTTTCTAGAACATCTACTAGTTTAGGAATAGTTTCACCATCTAATCTTATATTCTCAATTATCCAGTCATAGGTCAAATCTCTTATTTTCTTATTTATACCAGCTAGTCTAGTAAGGTCTTCATCATGAAAAACAACTAATT
>JAMOPC010000012.1 GCA_027064845.1 Desulfurococcales archaeon
TGTTTAGCATATATGCAACTTGTCGAGAAAGCTTTAAAAGAATATACTAGTAAGGAAAAGGAGTAAGAAGCTATTACTTAATTTTTAGTGTAGGTATATTCCGGGTTTTAATGGATAAGCTTTTTCTGCTCTCGGTATCTTCTTACTTTTTGCTTCTTCTTCCCACATAATTGTTACTTCTAGCCCTGTCTTCTTCCCGATATACTCCTTTGCTTCCTCAAGCACCTTGTACTCGTTCGTCGGGTTAACTATTAGTGCTTCTTTGATCGGTGCTTTCTTGTACTGCTGGATCGTGTCTATTATTTCTCTTTCCCTACCTTTAAGACCATATCTTTCTCTAATACTCTGTATGATCTCCTTCATTGACTTACCCTGTTCCACGAGCCTTACTACTTCGTATTTCCAAGGTGAAGCAACTATTATTACAGCCTTACTGGGTTTTGGTGATAAGACATTTAATACATTCTTAATATCGTCAATCAGTCTCTCAACCATATCCTCTAATGCCTCCGCCTCCTCATCTATCTCCTCCTTCCTCGCCATGGGCCATTCACTGAGGGATAAGAAGCCTTCACCATTCATCCACGACCAGATCTCCTCTGTTAAATGAGGTATGACTGGGTTAAGTAGCTTGATCCATTTTTCAAGAATCCTCTTAGTCATACAAAGAGCTTCTTCGGGACTGGTTCTCTCCCTATAGTGGTCTATTATTGATAATACTTGATAGAATGCTTTCTGTACATAGTCTCTGATCTCCATGTTCTCCAGAGCATTTGTAGCCTCCGCTATTATTTTGTTGAATCTCGACATAAACCATTTATCAATAAACCTCTCAGTACTTACTCCTCTACATTCTGTTTTCAACGCTTTCTCGGCAAGTGCTTTGAATCTTCTGAGATTATCTATTACCATTTCTACTTCTTTCTCTCTCCAATCAAGGATAGTGTCTAGATTAGCTGCTCCAGCAGCGTAGAGTCTGAAGAGGTCTGCTGAGTATTTTTCAGCAATGTCTCTGAGGAGGATCACGTTGCCTTTGCTCTTACTCATCTTTACTCCTTCACGTATAACCATCTCGTTAAGACTAATCATTTTAGGCCAATGCTCTGGTGGGAAGAGTGCTACGTGGTGGTAGAGGAAGAATGAGAGATGGTTACTGATGTGTGCTATACCAGTGTGTCTTTGGTCTACCGGGTACCAGTATGTGAATTCTCTCCGCATCTCTTCGAGGACTTCTACTGGTATTTTTGTCTCTGCAGATATTTTCTCAGGGTCACCTTTACCGTAGAATATGTAGTCGAAGACTTCTGGTTTGAGTTGTTCTGGCTTGATATTGTTCTTCCTAATAATGTGTATGATCGTGTAGAATGCCATATAGATGGTTGAGTCGCTGAGGCTCTCAATAATCCATTCTGGGTCGAACGGCAGTCTTGTACCTAATCCCCTCTTACGGGCACATGGTCTCTTCTCAAGCCAGTTAATAGCGTCAAGCATAGCCTTCTTATACTTGACAGGGAGGATCTTGAGTATCTTGTCTACGAATTCCCTCGTCCTCTCTTTCCACCAAGGCACGCTATAGTCTATGAACCATTGTCCCTTGATCTTAGCAACTATTATTTTACCTCCTGCTCTACAATAGGCTTTACGATTGAGCTCGTAGAAAGTGAAAGCCATACCCGTGGATTCTAGTTTCTTCTTTATCTTCTCCTTAGCCTCACTAACGCTTAGACCCCTAAACTCTGGGTCATCGACAATCATTTTTCCTTTATAGTACTGTTCCTTATACACGATCTTCGTTGCTTCTACAAGTCTTGGGTCATTCTGGCTAGTAATACCCATTTTCTCTACAACAACGCCTGCATGATGTCCCTCAACACTGGGGACATCAATAATCTTTATTGGCTCAATGTCTTTGATAATAGATGGGTCTAAACCGTATTCTCGAAGCTTCTCTGGGTTCCTCTTAAGCTCCATAAGGGCAACATAGTCGAATGGTGCGTCACTAGGCTCACTATAAACTACACCAGTAGCATTATCGGGATCTACGAAAGAAGCGGGGAGTATAACTAGTTCTCTACCAAGTGGACTAACACATTTCTTCCCAAGAAGTTCTCTTCCCTTAAACTCTTTGAGAACCTTGAACTCGTCCTCTGGGTGTTGATGTTGGAGCTTGACGAGAGCCTCCCTTGATACAATTATTCTTTCTCCCTTCCACTCTACAAGTACATAGTCAGCCTCTGGGTTAACCCATATGTTGGTTGCACCAAACAGTGTTTCTGGTCTGAGAGTGGCTGCTACGAGATAAGTATTCTCCTCGTCGACTAGTTTAAACTTTATAGCTGTGAACTCAAGGATCTCGACAGGATTAACGTCAGCATCTTGAATATCATCTTCTCCCTCGGGCTGCTTGTGAAGTAAACAATACGTTACAATATGGTCTCCTTGAGTAATCAGCCCCTTCTCCCTAAGCCTAAGAAACTGCCATGTTACAAATGCATTATATACTGGTTCACCAGTATGGAATTTTCTTCTCCAATCAATACTATAGCCAAGAGCATCAAAATCCATGTGAACACGCTCAGCAAAGAACGTAGCGAGTTTTAAGGGGTCTTTGAAAGACTCAACAATCCTCTCAACTTCTACAGGGTCTTTAACATATATAGATACATACCCCTTATACCTATCAATGATCTTTTCTTCTCCACGAGCAATTCTCTCCGAAATAGCAATGATCGGCGTACCAGTTATGTGGAAAGCCATAGGGAAAAGAACATTATAGCCACGAAGCCTCTTATACCTAGCAACAATGTCACCAATAGTGTATGTTCTACCATGACCTATGTGAAGAGGAGCATTAGTATATGGGTAAGGCACCGTTATAAAATACTTAGGCCTACCTGGATCAATGCTTGGCTCAAACGCTCTGGCTTCACGCCACTTCTCCTGCCACTTAGCCTCAATGCTCCTAAGCCACATGAGAAAATCATTATTTTTCACAAAACACCACCACACAGACAAAACACTATGCAAACACATAATACTAGATAAATAATACAATGTAGAGACACAAATAAAAATTAACTCTAAAAGAAAACGCCATTATTCAATAATCTCCCTAAGCTCTTCAAAATCCAGCCGTGTCCTCTTTTTGACTTGAATTAATTATATATTTAAACTCATGGATTTATCGAGAATATTTCCTCTCAGAGATATTCCCTGCCCCTATGCTGATTTCCTCTAATTCTTTCAAACTTGTTTTTGCCACTTTTCTTAATATTATTATTAGGAAAGATTTCTAATGTGGTTTAGCAAGATGTTTCTATTGCGTAGAATGGCGGGTTGGTCTTTATTCTTAGCAGCTATGTTTATTGGTATGGGTATTGGTATGATATTTGACGCTGCTGGAGCAGGGACCATTATCGGTCTAGGAGTAGGGTTCTTATTGATTGGTCTTTTCGGTGAAGAAGAGAGTTCCAAAGAAGAGGGAGTAAGTGATAGTAAGTTGAGTCGAAGTGTTTCAAAGAGTAGGTTCTTACATAGTATTCCATTAATAATTATTGGTTTGGGCTTCATTATAGGAGGATTAACTATGGCTGGATTCATAACTATACCAGAGTATGTCTACAAGTATCTTGGTGCATTAATCATAATTATTATAGGATTATCCTTCCTAGTAGCAGGACTATATGGGTCAATTACACGTAAAAAAGAATCAATACAATCCTAATTATTTCTTCTCAGATTTCTGTTTTTCTAACTTCTTCTTAAGCTCTAAGAGCCTTCTCCTCGATTCTATGATAGCCATTGCACTGTCTCTTATCTTTCTAAGATAACCCAGTGGCGGGAATAGTATTGCATCACGTGGACATAGTTTTGCACAAGTATCACAGCCGACCATACAATTATATGGTCTCGCAACAATAGGTTTCATTTTTTCGAAATCCCAGTCATATACTACTCTACCACTACATGTTAGGAAACATAAGCCACAACCAATACATCTGTCATAATCTATTCTAGGATACCACTCGATCTCTTTCCTAGGTATACCGAACCAATCAGTGTTTGAAAAATCCTTGATCGGTCTCCCTAATACGTCTTTTCCTATAATTTTAACCTCTTTCATTTTAATCATTCCTCATATAATTTTTCATTCATACAACAATATTTTTTTGAGACTAATAAACCATACGACAAGACAAAACTTACACAGCTACACCTTTCTTCTTCACAAAGTATTCAGCATGCTTAACCGCTGGAAAGAATAATATGTTATACACGATCATCAAGATAAATAATAAGCCCACAATCTGTAACAATCTAGAAATATCTGGATAGCCAAGAACAGATACAAGCTTAACGGCTTCAACAACATAAGTCACTGGGAAAATCCTTGCAATAACTCTTAGAAACCAGGGCAACACACTAAGAGGATAATAAACACCCGAGACGAGCAACATGAATGGTGAAAGAAAACTTACAAAAGACTCTTCTTTGAGCATCAAAGTAATACTTGCGAGAAAAACACCTAGACCAATCAATGGCAACATACCAATATATACGATTAATAATATAATGAATAACTTAAAACAACCAAGCCAGCCCTCAAGAAACAATACTGCTGGCAAAATACTTGTCAAACTAATAAACCCACTAATTATAGAAGGAACAGTTAATCCATAAACACTGACCCTCCTAAAACCAGGTGGTGAAACAATAATATATGGGAGAATACCTAACCACTTATAATCAACAAGAGACCAGACAATAGTATCCATAATATTGAGACTTGAAACCAAAACACCACTAGCAACAA
>JAMOPC010000013.1 GCA_027064845.1 Desulfurococcales archaeon
CAGCTAGAAAAGGTTATGTAGGAGCATATGGTATGACCCAAGAAGATGCTGAGGTATTAGAAAAAATACTCGAATACGCGAAGAGCGAGGCAAGCATGATGGGACTATTAGCATTTAAGGGTTTCTACGGTTATAAGGCAATAAGGCTTGGAACACGAAAAGTACTTGTAAACCCCATACATACAATATCCTTCATAATGAAAGCAGATATAGTATACTATCTTTCGAGACCTGCACAACTAGTATATAATACCCAGTCACTAGAGGAGGCAAACAGAGAGCTCAACAAACATGGTATTTATACAGAGTACAATCTCGAAAAAGACCTTATTGGACACGGATTGGTAAATAAAAACAATTATAATTATAACGACATATTGGAGATAAGGAAACGTGGCAAGGAAAAATTATGCAAGATGATGAACGACCAATCATCGGATATCTAAGTAATTATTTGATGAAGAGAAACGCCCTTGCTGAAACAATCATTCTCAGAGCTTCCGCAAATATTCAATATATTCTTTAAACCACTTCAAATCCCTTAGTTCATCATATAGTTTTTCTATCATAATTATTCTCTCTAGAGATGTTAATGATGGACAAATATAGCACCCTAATCTATAGAATCCTAGATCGTATAATGGATTATTTGATAGACCGTGTTTGTGAACATATAGTTGGACAAGGGCAGTACTCCACTGCTTAATAGGAGCTACCTCGAGGTACTTATCACGTTTTCTTACAGGCGGCTTCCTAGCTCTTGCTTCTGATTCAGCGTCTCTATCACCAACTATCACTAGGATTTTATCATATTTCTTCTTATACTCCTCTAGTTTCTTCTTAAACGCCCTGGTTTTACGTAATGTACACCACCTATTCTTCTTAGTCGGTAAGCCCCGTTGATCGATTAATATATCAACATCTGCTCTAACGATATCTATATCTACCCCTAGGCGATCAGTTATTTCTTCAACATATTTTCTCGTAGCTGGGAAATCCACGCCTGTATCAACGTATATTCCTCGAACAATTTGTGAACCATAATATTCAGTAGCCATATGGAGTACTACTAAACTGTCTTTCCCACCACTAAAACTAACCAGTACTATATCAGGTTTGCCTAGGCTTTTCAAGAAATCTTTCGAAACCATGATGTTTCTCAATAAATACTCTTTGTTCGCTGAAAGAATCTTATCCATGTCTACATCAATACATTGGGTTAGAGGATAATACTTTTCCATAAATAGCTTAGTACCCTCATCTGGTATGTTAATAATTGCTCTAAGTTTATCTCCTGAATAAAAGTAGTATTTTCCACCAAATCTCTTGCTAACTAACGCGTTTCTCGGCAAATTTATCCCGAGTTTTTCTCGTAAAAGTTCTATTAATCCGGGAGAGGCGAAATAAATATCGTATGCCGGGTGAATACTGTATTCTTCAAGTTCAGATCCTTTCGCTGAGCCGAAAACATAAGTATCCTTGTTCCAAACTACATGGTTTCTAAGCAAGGCTCTAGCGTGTTCTATTAATCTAGCTGTTTTGAATAAACTATCATACTCCTTACTGGAAACACATAGCTCTACTTCAACACTACTAAGAAGAGATATATGTGTAGTACTGCATTTCCTAACATATATATTATATGAATAAGGACTAGGCTTACTCGATAAGTGTAGCCATTTACCATAATACTTATTAATGGTTTTTCCAACAACATCCCTTAAATCATCATCGGGTATTACTCTATACATCCAGTACATTTTAGACACATCACTGAAATGGATTAGGGAGTAATTTTTACTTAAATACTTATTATTAATAGTGGATTATTAGATACATGAATCCATAGCTCGGGGGAACTGCTATGAGTGAAGAACTTATTGCAAAGCTTGAATCTTATTTTCAAGAAATGAAGGACTGGGAGAGAAAACCTGTATTGAAATCCGGAAAAATAGTCGTTGAGTTAGTCAAATTGCCTGAGAAGAAAAGTAAATCTACTTATAAACCTCCTAGACTAGCGATCATGATTCGTAAAGAAGATGCCTTTAGAGGAATGTTGATCGAATCTCCCGACGAAATCGAGGACTTAATTACAGCTCTTTCACTTGATAAGGTGAAAGAGCTAGCAAATGCTGTTAAACAAGTAAATAAGAAGAGATCTATTGCTGAGTTCGAGATATGATAAAAATTTTGAAATAAAATAGTGGGATAGGAAAAGCATATTAGCTTTGAGAACAATCTATGCATTGAAACAGGCTATTTTATCATTATTATATGGTGGTTGTGTTGAGTACACAAATAACCAAGCATATTGGTGAGATCTCGTACAAGCTCCCCAAGATCCGGGAAGGTGAAGAACTCTTATCAATTACTCAAAGTGTTTGTCCTTATTGTTATCGTATACTTCCATCCATAGTTATTGAGAGGAACGGGAAAGTCTATATTAGGAGAATCTGTCCCGAGCACGGTGAGATAGAAGAACTATATTATGGTGATGTAGAGCTCTACAAGAAAATGATAAAATGGGATCTAGAAGGAAGAGGAGCGAGACACGTATACACATCTGTTACCAAGCCTTGTCCATTTAACTGTGGTTTATGTCCAATGCATAAACAGCATAGTGCACTAGTGAATATTGTATTGACTAATAGGTGTAACCTTAGCTGTTGGTACTGTTTCTTCTACGCAGAAGCTGCTGGTTACGTCTATGAACCAACTATCGAGCAGATTCTAGAAATAGTTAGATTGGTTAAGAAGCAAGGAGTAGCTGTAAATGTCCAGTTAACTGGCGGTGAACCGACTCTTAGAGATGACCTAGTAGATATAGTAAAAGCTCTGAAAGCAGAGGGTGTCAGGCATCTTCAGTTAAACACTAATGGTATCAAGTTCTCAGAACTCTACTGGGAAGATCCAGTTAAAGCAATAGAATACGCTAGAGCCCTTAGAACAGGCGGCGTTAATACAATATATCTAAGCTTTGACGGAGTAACCCCAGTAACTAATTGGAAAAACCACTGGGAAATACCATATATTTTCGAAGTATTTAGAAAAGCCGGAATGACAAGCGTAGTACTAGTACCAACAGTGATAAATGGAGTCAATACTCACGAAATGGGCGCAATAGTGAAGTTTGCAGCAAAACACGTAGATATAGTCAGAGCAGTTAACTTCCAACCAGTAAGCCTTACGGGAATGATGAAGAAACATGAAAGAATGAAGTACAGAATAACAATACCCGATGTCATAAAGTTAATTGAGGAGCAAACAGATGGTGAAGTCCCAAGAGAAGCGTGGTTCCCAATACCTGTTAGTGGTATATTCTCAAGATTCATAGAAGCCTTTGCCAAAGAATTCAAGTTCGAAATGGTTAATCACCCAATATGTGGTGCTGCAACCTATGTTTATGTAGATAGAAAGAGTGATGGCAGAATAAATTTGATCCCCATTACAAGGTTCGTAGACGTTGAGGGATTACTAGAATACTTAAGGGAGAAATGGGAGGAACTACTCTCAGGCTCAACAAGAATCATGGTTGGAATGAAGCTATTATATAATATAAGGAAATACATAGATCAGAAGAAAGCTCCCGAAGGATTCGACCTCTACAAACTATTATTAAACGTTATCATCAAGAGGAACTACGAAGCACTGGGAGAAATACATTATAAGATGGTCTTCCTAGGAATGATGCACTTCATGGACCTCTATAACTACGATATACAAAGAGTTCAAAGATGCAACATACATTATGGAACACCCGATGGAAGACTAATACCGTTCTGTGCATTTAACATATTCGAAGACATATACAGGGATAAGATACAGAGAGAATACGGTATTCCACTCGAAGAGTATAGTAAGAAATACAACCTACCGCCAAAGGTAGTTACAAAGAAATACATCAGAGATAGAAAGAAACTAGAATCGACAGAAATATACAGACAAACATATGAAGGCATACTAGATCTAGTAAGAAAGTAGACGATTATTTTTAATCAAATTACTAAATTCTTCCTAAACATAATTCAAAAGAAATAATATAGTGTTCCCTCATAGATTAGGTCTAATCAATTATTCTTCAGTTAATATGTAAGGCCAGAATGGTAGCCGGGCGGGGATTCGAACCCCGGTCACGGGGGTTCTCCCCACCATGGGTGGGCCAGAGCCCCGCATCCTTGGCCGCTAGACGACCCGGCTACTTCTATGTTATTTGTTGATTATTATTTCCTTTTAATATTTAACCTTGGCTTGGTTGATTTATTGCAGTTTCTCGGAGAGTGGAGTTTATTAATCACTATTTTACTTCTAATTACATAGACGTGGTTATGGGCCCGTAGCTCAGCCTGGTAGAGCGGCGGGCTTTTAACCCGTAGGTCCCGGGTTCAAATCCCGGCGGGCCCGCTTCCCGCCATTCTACAATGATCTACCTTTATCAGCATCCTATAGTAACTTGTTATTTATTATACATAAGCGAGAAATAGTAGATGCTATCTGGTCTGCTAATCTTAATGGTTCGGGAATTGGGCTATAGATCATTGTTTTTTCTAAGTAGTATATCGCGTCTTCTCTATTTATCCCTACGTTGTAGAAGAGTATTGGTCTCCATCTGGTTGGATAGTAGCTCATTTTTCTATAAATTTTCTCTATTACATTATACCTTTGTTTCCAGTCTGGGAAATGTTTTTGTAATGCTTTTCTCACTCTATCTAGGTCTAGTGGATATTGTTGATAAACTATTACGGGAATACCTGTTTCTAAATATACTTGGTCCGCATCTACTACAT
>JAMOPC010000014.1 GCA_027064845.1 Desulfurococcales archaeon
GTTTTTTCTCATATATATAATAAGTCTTGATTTTACATAATCCGGGTAGTCCAGCATAAAAGAATAAGTGAGTTGTCCACGGGATCTCTATTATAGGCGAACCATTTAGCTTTATTTTTTCTAAACTATAATGCAGAAGTACTTCTCCAAGCCCTATACCTCTATGATCTTTAGATACGCCTATTGGCCCGAATCTATGGAGAGCTAATCCACTATAAACACTAAACCCCACAATTTCATCATTTTTAGTGGCAATTACTAAGCCGCCATACTCACTGTTATAAGCTATATCAGCTTCTATGCTCCATGCCATTCCAAAATTTCTCTGGATCCACTCTTTTGTTTTAGTTAGTGTTTCTTTATCAGAAACTTCACGTATCTCATAACCTTTCTTCCCAAGATCTTCTATTAACCAATAATATTTTAATGGTATATAGTATTGTTCTGTGTCTAGATAATAATTAACAACTCTATCTATGATCTCATAGCCGAATTTTCTGATCTTATTATCAACTAATTCATAGTGTTTATTCAGCCCGGGTATAATGTAGTAGGGTGCATAACCATATATGTGGATCGCTTCTTTCCCTTTAGAAACAGCGTAGTCTTCTACATACTTAAGCATGTGCTCCAATAGTTCTTCATAGCCTGGAAGTATGCCTAGGAGTTTTACCCATAGATGTGCCTCGTATTTCTTAAATTCTTTAGGCAAATTATAAGGTTCAGCTAGCCAAAGGAGTCCTAGAACTTCGTCTGTACTAGTGTCTATAAACAATAGTATCTTATCTGGATCCGTAAATGGGTCTAACTCAATATTGTTTCTGATAAGATCTGGTGTTATTATGTCATGATATAGCATGGAATTAATGATATTCACTAGTTTTTTCATTGATAATCCTTTTTCTTTAAATGATACAATGCTTATTTCCATATTTTCACCTAAAATGTAGAGCCATTTCTTCGCTTCCAGGAACTTTTAGCATAGCATCTATTGCTTCCTCTGCTTGTTTTGTGCTCTTAGTCCTTACATCATAGAGTAACCATTCTAATAGTACGTCTCTTCCTCCTTCAAGGAATGCTTCGAGAGCCCACTCCATTCTCATATATCTCGGGTATAATACATATTTGATTATTTTATTATTTGGTGGAGTAACGCTTATTCTATGTATTCCCTTAGCATCTATTATAGCTGGGACTTCTACTGCTACATTATCCGGAATACTTGGGATTATTCCCTGATTTAGAATGTTTACTTGGTATTTTCTCGGCTTATCGTTAACAATAGAGTCTATTATATCGATTATTTGTTCACCACTTGGTTTGGGAGGGAATACTTGTACAAGTCTTATAGTGGGATTAGCCATTGCGTCATATATTCTCTTTAACTGTAAATTGAGGTAAGCCATATACATCATCCAGCCTATCTCGGAGTCAGGCCCACCTGTTGGACCATACCATTTCTTCTTTGTTTCAAGATTCCAGTGGTATTTCCAAGTACCTCCTCTTACCGTGTCGCCTATAGGGAATAACCCATATGTATAGTACATGTCTACTGCGGCTGGTGATAACTGGATATCAAAGGGATCCGTTGTGGTTAATCTCCATTTTTCCCAATACTTTTCAGCTTCTTCAGCAATCCATTTATCTATGTAATCATATCCGTTTTCATCATTATACTTGAACTTTGTAAGCCATATTACATGATTAAATCCAACAATTTCAGCCTCTACTTTACTAGGATCTAGTCCTAGCTCCTTTACTATCTTGTAGAAGTCTCTATGGCCATGGCATAATCCGATTGTTTTGACTTTACTCATCCTATTAATAAGTGTTGTTAACTCGAAAACAGGGTTAGCTACATTTATGAACCACGCATCTGGAGCGTATTCTTCAATATCTCTTACAATATCCATGACTAACTTAAACTGGTAATAACCCCATATAGTATGATAATCGCTAACCATATTCCACTCAACACTATTAATACCTCTATAGTATCCTTTCTTCTCTGTAGCCTCTCTTAGCATTTCATAATACATGTGCCCCTTAGCCATAGCACTATTTATGACAAAGTCGCTATCCTTAATGGCTTCGACACGATCCATTGTTTTATAAAATCTAATATCAGCTCCGATCTCCTCAGCATATTTCTTAGCAAAACCATATATGAGATTCAATCTCTCCTCATTAATATCCATTAGATAAACACTACTACCCCACAATGACTTATTTATAATTAGATCAATAAGTACTCTAGAAGACCATACAGCAGAACCAGCTCCGATAAAAGATATTTTCAAGCCTTTACCAAGCTTCTTTTCAGACATAAGGTTTCACACATTTCATTTATTTTAGTTAGAATATTGAGATGAATCAATATATATGATTACTCTACAACTATCATGAAACTAAAACGTACTAGTTATTGTTTAGAAGAATTTGATGTAGAAATATACCCTCAAGATGCGGGCCTTATCTACATTTCTGTTTCGGTTTATACCCGGATTCCCTCATCATCGGGTTCGCTCGTTTCCGGATTCTATTAGTTAATAATACTCCGAGATAATGTTATTTATTTTTTGTTTTTTCTTCTATAATTTTATTTATTCCGTGTAGTATTTCTTGAATACAATATTCGATATCTTCTTTATCAAGGATAATTGGTTCTTTGCCAACTTTCCATGCATAGATTATAGGAGTTGGTTTATTGTTCTTTATTACTGTATCAATTCTCACAACGAGATCCGCTAGTGAAGCGTGAAGATCGTATTTCTCGTCTTTAGAACCTATTCTCACTATGATAACTCCTTTTTTCTTTAATAAGAGTATTTGATTTATTAAAGAAGTAAGATACTCCTTTTCATTGAAAATTCTTGCTGGTAAATCTACACTATGAAATATTACCATATCTGGATTATTTTTCTCGATTATGCTTAATTCCCATAAACTACCAATTCCCATGGATACTCCAGCTGGATTAATACTATAAAACTTGATCTTATCTTTTATTAGTTCTTCTATCTTTTTCTCATAAGTACATATGTTTTTCAAATATTCACACATATTTTCTTTTAATTCCTCTGAAGATCTCTTATAGCTTATCATTACTGTTTTAATATTATTAATTAGAATAATCCCTACAATAAGTAACCATAAAGTAGCCATTCTGTTATCTGAAGGATATGATATATATACTACATCACCTTTCCTTATTCCCCTGAATAAGTCTCTTAACTTACTGCATGGAAATTCATATAGTTTTTTAGGCCTAGATGGTATTTCTTCCAAAACCGGGGGTGCATGCATAACTAGTCCTTTTCCCTCAATAATTGCTATCGGGACTTTGGCAAGATTAATTGGTACGCCACGGATCTTTCTAATCTCGAGTTCTCTAACTAGTAGGTTTCTTTCTACACGGTGCTTTAATATCAATATAGCGTCTGCTACGAATTCGATGTCTCCGATCATTATTTTTTCTTCCATCATAGGTATTTCTGCGATGAGGACGACTAATCCTTTTATTTCTTTAGGAATTTCAGCGAAGAAGTTTTGGAGGAGAGCTCTTGCTTTAATGTTATCTCTTACAGTATTGAGTAATGGTGTTATTGAATCAATAACTACTACTTTTGGATCGTTCTTGACAATAAGCTCCATCATTTTATCAAGAAATTTCTCAACAGCTTCGTCATGAGCAGGTAAAGGTAGTTTTAGAAACCTTAATAGTCCTTTTTCCTCCATTTCCTTGAAATTAATACTTACACTTAATAAATTCCTATAGAGTTTCTCTTTATCTTCCTGAAATGATACATATAAGCATTTCTTATTTTCAAGCATATTAGCATAACAAATAGATGATGCTAAAGTAGTTTTTCCAGCACCAGGATGACCAGCAACAACAATGAAACTTCCTGGTTGAAGAGCTTTTCCGATTAATCGATCTAATTCTTCGACTCCTGTTTTAAATGTATTATAATGTGTATCCAAACATATCGCCTACAATAATATAATTACTCTGTTAATATATTAAACTTAGTATTTGTTATGGTCTAGTTGTTTTGAGTATGTATTATACATATATAATATACGTCAAATTGATACAGTATTATTTTATTAATTAGATTCCATTTATAATCATAAGGTTTTATTATGTTGATGCTATATGAATAAAATCATAATGTTATTTGTAACAACACTTATATTTACAAGTGTGTTTACTGGATATGGTATGTGGTTTCAAAATCTTAAAACAAATATATACGTTAAGACAGGAGATATTGATTGGAAAATTAGTTCTCATCTAGTATTTGTTCTACACGAATGTGAGTGTCACTGTCACTGTGGATGCGGTCATTTCCATGAAATAGATCATAGTGAGGTCTCTATATCTAATAATAATCATACTATTACGATATCAATTAACTTCACAAATTGTCACCACCATCGTGGCAGCGCGATTGTATGGGCAGGAATGATTATTGAGAACACTGGCGAAATCCCTATAAGAATAAGCGGTGTTGACATATCTATTTATGGAGATTATCATTCAGTAATCAAGGATTATTACATGTATGGTCCATATACTTCAGAGGATTTCAACAATATATGTAATTGGAGTAATATTGATCCCGATGATCTCCCATTTCCTAATAGTACTGACGAATTAGTATTAGACCCGGGTATGAAGGGAATTATTTGGTTATATATCCTAATAATTGGTGGGGAGGAACATTTGCTCATATCTATAGAACCAT
>JAMOPC010000015.1 GCA_027064845.1 Desulfurococcales archaeon
AAATTGTTCCTAAACCCATGATTCCCATTGGTCCCGAGGAAAAGCCTTTGCTGGAACACATTATCTTATGGATAAAGAAGTATGGTATTGAAGATTTTATTCTTTTAGTAGGTTATAAATGGAAGCAGATAAGAAACTATTTTGGATTTGGAGAAAAACTCGGGGTTAAGATAAATTATAGTATTGATGAAGAACCATATGGTGATACTGGGGGTTCTCTCCTCTTAGCCTACAGGAGGGGTTTATTAAACAAGGAAACTCTTTTGATATGGTATGGGGACATTATTGCACCACTTAATATACATGATATGATCAAGGCTTATAAAGAAAAGGATCCAGACGCATTAGTAGTTGTTACAAAGAAATACAAAGTTCCTGTGGGAGTAGCTGAGCTAAGAGGCGATGACATAATTGATCTCAAGGAAAAACCATGGATAAATATACATGCAACAATAGGTATACTTATGCTAAAAACAAGTATTTTTGACGAGATGGAAAAAGTTCTTGGAACCAAGTTTGATATAATGGGGGACTTAATACCCTGGCTGATAAGAGAAAAGTATAGAGTCAAGGCATATATTTATGATGGTTTATGGTATGATATCGGTAGTCTTGAAAGATACAAGAAATTCGATCATAATAAGCTACTCGAGTTTTTCCAAGACTATTAAAATAGTAACTGCCTTTTATTCTATATAGATGTATATATGTGGAGATTTTTTATATATAGATACTGACCCACTATTTTAACCACAATATTTTATAGTCAGATACGGCTTAGTCATAATTGGAACGACACTATTATTACGTTAAGGCCTTTTTATAATGATTCATGGAGGGTTATAGTTGCGCTTCACCTGGATGTGTAAAGAACCTCAATCATCTGTTCCAGGAAGATCTAAGCTGAAGATATCAATTATAGGTGCTGGGCCAGGAGGCTTAGCAGCAGCTGGTTATCTTGCATGTTTAGGCTATAGTGTTGAAGTATATGAAAAGCAACCTTTACCTGGAGGCATGATGACTTTTGCAATACCAAAGGTTAGGATCAAGGACGAAACAGTTCTAGTAGGAGTTGAAGAGCTCCGAGAAAAGTTTAACGTAGTTTTCAAGACCAATACCAAGGTATTCGGAAATCATGAACCACCTAAAGACGAAGGCGATCACTTCGTAAAGAATGTTGTTAATTTAAAAGATATTGTAGAGAAGAGCGACGCTGTCTTAATAACAACTGGTACTTGGCAGAGTAGGAGGCTTAAGATCCCAGGAGAGGACGGACCGGGTGTTATGAGTGCTGTTGAATACTTATATGATATTCGTGCATGGGAGAAAGGATTATTAGATCATCATCCTCGTGTCGGAGACCGCGTTATAGTTATTGGTGGTGGATTAAGTGCTGTTGATGCAGCTTTAGAAGCCTTAGAACAAGGCGCTAAAGAAGTAATACTAGCTTATAGACGTACCAAGAAACAAGCACCAGCTGGTATTTATGAAATAAACTCCTTGATTAGAAAAGGTGTTAAATGGATGGAACTCGTCAGCCCTGTAGAAATAGTTAGAAAAAATGAAAAGGTTAAGGGGATAAAACTTCAGAAAATGAAGCTAGGAGAACCAGATGAGAGCGGTAGACCGAGACCAATACCTATTCCTGGTAGTGAGTTTGTTTTAGAAGTTGACACAGTTATTGAAGCTGTAGGCGAAATAGCCACTCCACCGCTCGTTAATGACTTCTTAGGAATTAGACTTGACCGTAAAAACAGGATAATTGTTGATGAACACTACAGAACAACTAATCCAAAAGTATGGGCAGCGGGAGACGTAGTAACAGGTCCTAGTTTCATAGGTAATGCTGTGAGAACAGGGCTCTATGCTGCTAAGTCTATCCACATACACCTCAGTAATAAGCTCTTATAACCCAGTTATAGGTGGTTTATATGAGTCAACAACCTGGAAAAATCGTATATCTTAGGTTCATAGATCTCGATAAATGTATAGGATGCTATACTTGTCAAGCAGTATGTGACTTCTTACATGACGGCAGACCCTTCATCAAGGTCTATGAAACAGAAATAGGCCTTAGAACACCATTATCTTGTCTACATTGTAGTAAAGCACCATGTATAGAAGTGTGCCCTACCGGAGCTATGACGAGAGATGATACAGGAGCAGTATATGTTGATTCAATGAAGTGTATTGGATGTATGGCTTGTCTATATGCTTGTCCCTTTGGAATACCAGAACTGGATCCACAGCTTAGAGTCGCTACAAAATGTGATTTATGTAAACCTTTAAGAGAACAAGGATTAGAGCCAGCGTGTTATGCTATGTGTCCTGCTGAAGCAATCGTATATGGATCCCCTCAAGATATAGGTGAGAAAATAAAGAAAAGAAAAGCCGAGATGATAATAAGAGCAAGAATGTCTGGACCTATGCTTGAATAAGTTAGAAAGAAACTGACAGGGATTTCCAGAGTTGACGACGGTTATAGGAATGATATTATATTTACTCTTTTTCATAGTTTCAATGCTAATTGTTACGTTTAAACATAAGAACATGTACTTTCTTATTTTTCTAAGAATTGTGGCTTATTTGCTCCCCCTTGTGGGAGTATTATATAACTTATACGATGAATTATCGTTGATTTTCTTAGGGGTATCTTTGCCTATATCTATGTTGGTGAGCTTGTATAACTTATGGTACAGTGAAGCTAAATATAAAAATGAAAGAAACCTCAGAGAACTGATTGATGTATTCGGTTTATCTATAAATTATTCTTTTGCAGCACCAAATCTAGTACTATTAATATCAGTATGGACCATTTCTGAGATAACTGGTTTTCTCCTCGTATGTTACGAAGGCGGAGACGAAGCATTAAGAGCAGGTTACAGGTTTTTCTTTCTAAAAGGTATGACTTTCGAATTGTCAGCATTAACTGTTCTAATCGTTCTTGCCCAGAGGATTGGACTAATAAATGCATTAATAACGAGTTTTAATGAGATCCCATCTATTAATGTCGATCTACTATTATCAGTGCTTATTGTCATTGGATTCATAACTACCTCGGCAATAGTCCCGCTTCACTTCTGGTTGCCGCATGCTCACAGCATTGCTCCTAGTACAGCTTCTGCATTGTTAAGCGGTTTAACAGTTAAGATGGGATTCTATGGTTTACTAAGAATTGCAGGATTTGTTGTTTTTCCAGATAATCTATGGTATGGTATCTTAATTCTTAGCAGTATAACGACGGTCTATGGTTTCACAGTGCTCTTGACTCAACACGATATTAAAAGAATGCTTGCTTATAGTACAATGGGTAATACTGGACTTATAGGTGTATTATTATCCATTAATATGTTGTATCCTTCTCCTCTAATGTTCTACTCCGTTATCATAAATATATATGCCCATGCTTTGTATAAATCAATGCTATTCATGAATACTGGAACTATTATTGTTCTTGCTAAAACAAGGATTTTAAACGAACTAGGTAGCTTAGCAGCATTCACTCCGTATTCGAGCCTAGGCGTATTATTTACTGTATTGAGTATTTTTGGTGTTCCCCCAACAGTAGGTTTCTTGGGTAAATTATTAGCTATTATTGCTCTGCTCAACGTTAATAACACGTACTTAGCTGTAATTGGTTTAGTTCTTGTAGCCTACTCTATACTTATAAGCATAGTTTATGGGTTCACTATTCTATCAGTCCACTGGAGATATGCTAGTATAAGTTTTAAACCAATAAAAATACCATTGTATCCTCAATTCATAGAATTGTTATTGGGCATTTTAGGAATTATTTATGGTATACTTGTTCTCTTAGTCTTCAATCTCAAAGCACTTGGTATGCTATTACTAGTTAATTTATCCTCCTTGTTCATTATTGTTGCATTGATTAGTATATTTTACTATAATATCAGGATGAGAATTATACGATCTTTGGGTGAAGAACTTGTTTCACCTAGGCATTGAACCATTAATTATTAAGTATATCTTATCCTTAATAGTAGCTGTATTACTCTTTTCGGGCGCTATTCTTGTAGATAAAATGCGTAGGCTTGGTAGAGCTCTAAGAATTGCTGGATATTTACTGATTATCTTATTAGTTGTTATAGATTACATTTATTTAAATGTATTAAATGAGTTAGCTTATCCGTTTCTATTATTGTTAGGGAGCATAGGATTAGCTGTTACAGTTTATTCAGAAGGTTATTCTAGAATTTTATTTGGTACAGCTCGCGTACTACAATTACCATTAGAGATTCTATCCATTTCGCTCTACCTCCTGTTTACTTCAACGTATCTCATAGAGTTCGTGGCGTTCTGGATCTTGACTGAATTAATAGGTTTCGTGATCATATTGTTTGAAGGTACAAGAGAAGCTTGGAGGGCAGCTATTACTTATCTCGTGATTGGTGCTTTAACAGCTGATCTCAGCTTATTTACTATGTTAGCCATTGTTGCGCAACATATAGGCTTAGAAAATCTTTTTGTTGTAAAACTATACGAGTTAAGTGGATTAAGCGTTCCACATGCTCCTTTACTCACCATTCTTCTATTACTGGGTTTTATTGGTAAATCGGCATTGGTGCCCCTTCACTTTTGGTTACCTGATGCTTACACCATAGCTCCTTCGCCAGCTACATCTGTTTTCAGCGGAGTTATGGAGAAAATGAGTATTTTCGGTGTTTTGGTAGTATTTCATTTACTATCTGTTGATAAAC
>JAMOPC010000016.1 GCA_027064845.1 Desulfurococcales archaeon
GCGGGCCCGCCGGGATTTGAACCCGGGACCACCGGCTCCGGAGGCCGGCACCCTATCCAGGCTAGGCTACGGGCCCGTTTTCACCTTATCATGTTATTTCAGTACGCTTTATAAGTATTGGTAAATTACTATAGAGGATACTACATGGTAAGAAGTACTAAGGACTATAAAATAGCGTTCTTGGCAGGATTAATCGAGGGAGACGGTAATTTATATGCGTATCCTAATAGCCAACGCAGATACGTGAGAATTTATACTCCTGATTTTAGCGAGGTCTTATGGATTGTAAAGACATCTAAGGAAATTTTTGGCAAGCTTCCAATCATAGGATTAGATAGACCACGCGGTAATAAGAAATTATATTTATTTAGACTAGAATTCCATGATAATTATAGCTACGATCTTTTTAGAAAGATTGACATAGTAGAAATGTCCGATTTCGAACTATTAAGTTATTTATCAGGTATTATTTATGCTGAAGGACATATCAAAGTTAAGAGAATGAATGGCAGAATTCTTTTTGATTCCTTGGAGATAGAAATGAAGAAGAAATCTTCAATCGAATCACTTACGAAAACATGTCAATTACTTGGTATTCATTTAAAGTCCTATAATAGATTGAAAAGAAAACATAAAGTATACTACATAAGGGATCGTCATCTAATTGAGGAAATAATGAATATTGTTCATCTTAATTGGAAGTGGGTTAAATTGCTTACATCTTTAAATAAAATAGATCTATGCATGTATGCTCTCACTAGACTATATGATCATATTATCTTAAATCATATTGTTGGAAAATTTTTCTCAAATCAACCTTTAACGAATAAGGAAATATTAATACTTAAGAGAATGATTAACATAAAGTTAACATCAAGAACTAGGACTAGAGCTAGTATTCTCTATATTTCACCGATAAACAATATTGACGATGTCGTTGAACTAATAAAAGATTTACAACATAAAGATTATATAATTGACTATATGTGTTATTTGCGACATAACGAATTATCTTTCTTTTATAAATATTGTTTTAAGAAATATATAAGTAGTTGATCATAATTATGAATGTAAACTAGACTAGATGTTCAAGTATTCACAATCTAGGCTAGGCTACGGGCCCTTTTACATTAAAAATAGTATATTGTTGGGGTGTTTTTGTGGTTTTGTTTATTGGGTTATTTTATGTTTTTTCCTTGTTTTTTCTTGATCTTTTTCATGATGGTTATTATTAGTTGGTTTTTATATTATTTTGTATTGGATGGGTTCTAGTTGTACCTATATATGGGTTCTTTATTGGTTAAAGTTTATGTATAGTTGAGACTTAATAATAGATATAAGTAGGGAGCTGGAACCGGATGAGTTCGTCTATGTTTGATGTTAAAGGTGACGGAATGATTGCTTTAAATATTTTAAAGAATAATATTCGTTCTTATCTTAATAGAGTTATACCGGGTTTGATCACTAGAATTGAATGGCATTTTTTAAGGAAATATAGTAGGTCTTTTATAGATATGATCTTTGAAGATCCTAGTCTTGTTTTGAAAGAGTTAATGGATTTCTATGGAGGAGATAGTGATTCTGCTGAGTATATTATGTATTTTGCGCTAAAGATTATTTTTAGAAATAATCATGAAATGATAAGCAAAGCAATGACTCACATAAGGAATGGCGATGTTGAAGAATTTAAGAAAATGTTTAAGTCCGAATATGGTTCTTCAACTTGAAATTTTCCTCTATTGTTTCTAACATGTGATAATTTGTAGATTTGAATAAATATTATTTCATTACATAAAATATAATGGTGTACAGTATTGGGATTATTTTCAAGACTAAGAAAGAAAAAAGATCCTTTAGAACTTGTTAGAAATAAGGCACCTAGTACAATATCGTTGACTAGTCCAGTTTTTAAGAGTGGTGAGAGAATACCTGTAAAATATACTTGTGATGGATTAGATGTTTCGCCTCCTTTAAAAATATCTAATATACCGAGAAATGCTGTTGAACTTGTACTCTTAATGTATGATATAGATGCACCTATGAATATCTTTTATCATTGGTTATTATATGCAATGCCTCCCAAGTTAAATGAACTTCCAGAAGCAATACCTCAAGAAGAAGTAACAGACTACGGGGTTCAAGGCAGGAATGATTTTGGGAAAATAGGTTATAATGGCCCGTGTCCTCCTAGGGGAAGAAAAGAGCATAGATATTATTTTGTATTGTTAGCTTTGAAAGAAGAGAGTGGTTTAGGTCCAGCAGCTTCTCCTAAAGAAGTCTTGAGCAGTATCATTGATAATGTAATAGCTTATGGGGTCTTAATGGGTACATATAGTAGAGAATGATTATTTTTGAATACTTAGACAGTTTTACTGCATAATATTTATTGTATATATTCTAGTACTTCCCATAAATCTGTTATACAAGTAGCATTATCTCCTGGTCTACACTTAGTTCTCCAGTCAAATAGTACTGTCTTGTACCCTGCCTTCATAGCTGGTAATACGTCGTATTTCAAGCTATCTCCTATATGTATTATCCTGTGAGGCTCTACATGGAGAGTCTCAGCGATCTCGACATAGAACCTAGGATCAGGTTTTATGAGTCCAAGCAATTGTGTGCTAAATACCTGGTTAAAGAAGTGTTTTACATCATTATATTTTATTATTTTTAGCGGTAAGTCGTGGGCTCCAGTAGCAGTTGTAAGTATTATGTTATATCCAGTACCCGATAAGTATTCTAATAATTGCCTATGTCTTCTTGGAAGAGTGAATCTTTTGGCGATCATGTCTATGAAGTACCAGTAGAGATGCTCGAGATCATCTAGATCTATATCAATACCTATTTCGTAAAAGAAGCGTAGCAATAAGTATTTGTGCCAAAGTTCTCTTTCTAAACTATTCTTCCAGATCTTTTCTCTTATATCAATATATATTTTATGCGCATTTTCTATATGTGGTACTTCGTAGCCTAGCTTTTCGGCTTCTTTAAGTAGTTTTTCGAATTGTTCTTTCATTATCTTTTCTGCATTGTGTTTCTCGCATGCTGGTTCCCAGAACAAGGTACAGCCCATATCAAAACTTATTACCTTAATTAACCTATCACTCACTAGCATCACCATTATCAAAGTATTGGTAGCGTTTGATCAAGTACTATTAATTAATAAAGGGGATAAAGTGATTTAATGATTTTGAACACAATTATTAAGCGGTGATAGGTACGCCTATCGACTGGGCAGAGGTTAGGAGGAAGAGAGAAGAATTCTGGAATAGTAGCCCTGTCTATAAAGCAATATATGAGAGAATGAAGAAGCAAGGATACCACTTCATAGGTACGATTGGTGTTGTAAAGAGATGTCATTGGACAAAAGAAGCTATTATAAATAAGAGATTCTGCTACAAATGCCTCTGGTACGGTATAGAGAGTCATAGATGTGTCCAAATGTCCCCAGTAGCTGCATGGTGTTGGCTTAGATGTCAGCATTGTTGGAGGATTCAGCCAGAAGATATTGGTATGCATTGGGATGAAACAAGGATCCCGGTAGTAGATGATCCAGAAGTTATAGCTGAGGAGAGTATAAGAGTTCATAAACAAATAGTAGCAGGGTTCAAGGGTAATCCGAAGGCTGATCAGAAAATGGTTGAAGAAGCTATGAATCCTAAACATGTAGCTATAAGTCTTACTGGGGAACCAACACTATATCCTAGACTCGGAGAACTTATACAGGAGTATCATAGGAGAGGTCTCACGACATTTCTTGTAACTCATGGTGTTAGACCAGATATACTTAGTAATCTCGAAGAAGAACCTTCACAACTGTATCTTAGTTTAGAGGCTTGGAATAAGGAGAAATTCATGTATTTCAACAGACCTGTTGTTCCACGTGCATGGGAGCTCGTAATGGATACGATTGATCTATTTCCAAGCTTCAAATGTCCAACAGTGTATAGACTAACCATTATTAGAGGTTTCAATGATAACGAGGAAGCATTAAAGGGATTTGCAAAACTCATCGAGAGAGGGAACCCAACATATGTTGAGGTAAAAGCATATATGTATGTAGGATATAGTAGGAGTAGGCTTAAACCATACAATATGCCTTCCCATGAAGAAATAAGAGAATATGCTAAGAAATTATCAGAACTTACAGGATACATGGTATTGAGTGAGAGTATTCCGAGCAGAATAGTATTACTGAGTAGAATAGAGGAGCCAATAAGACATGGTAAAGGGTGCCCAGACGGAGTAAAGCACCCAGAAAAATACGCATGGGTTATAACACACGAATACGAAGAAGCCGCTGGGTAAAAGAACTATTTCAATGAAAAATATAGTATTTCACATCTAGTACATGTAGTGCCATAATCTCTTTCTCTACCATCATTGTATCTAGCCTTAAATAGTATCTGAACAACACCGGTACCTCTACTTAAAACAATTAATCCCCCACTATCAGTTTTTATTGCCTCATCCATAGTAGGCGAAACCCTGATCTTAGTATGATTAGTCAAAATAACATATACATTGCCGTCCTCTATAGAATAATGCTTGATCAAGTTATTCGAAACCTTTGGTTTATATTCTATTATTTGAATAATAAGTAAAACTATTCCTTGTTTATTGGGTTCACTAATTCTCATTACATTTAAGGAACTATCATTACAGCTAAACTCTAAAATAGGTAATGGAGGATC
>JAMOPC010000017.1 GCA_027064845.1 Desulfurococcales archaeon
AGGATATACTGTTGGGAAAAGAGTAATAAACACTGTAGCCTACAAGATCACTCGACTTGACCTTGTAACAGGATTGTCGGCGGAATATTCTAATGCATTAACCATATGGATCTATACATCAATCCCATACATGTTATTCGGGTATGGTATGCCTGTATCAACAACTCACGCTAGTGTATCATCGATTATAGGTGTCGGAATTGCTAAGAATAATAGCTTTAAGAACATAAACTGGAACATAGTCAAAGACATTGTAAAATCATGGATACTGACACTCCCAATAACAGCATCACTAAGTTTTATCCTAAGACTGGGAATCCATTACTTCCTATATCTATGAATAATACACTAGACATATCTGTGAAATAAAGATAAAGAATACTTGGTGACAATAATGATAGAAGAAAGAGAAATTATTAAGGACACAGCATTAATCGTGGCTAAACTAATGTCTTCCTCAGCAATAACTGCTCCCAAAGCCAAGGGGAGGAATAATATACAAGTAAGAATTCTTGATAAAAAAGAAGAATTATACCAATTAGCTGAAGAAATGGAAAAACTTGCTCCAAAGTATGGTAGTTTCTTTGCAAGAGACGCGGACAACGTAAGATCCTCGGATGCAGTAGTGCTGATTGGTTGCAAGATCATTGATTTCAATATCAAGCAACCAGAAGAGATTAAATATGATATAAATACTGTCTTAAGCCTCGTGAATCTAGGAATAGCTATTGGATCAGCTGTTCATATAGCTTCTATAAATAATGTAGATAACAGGATCATGTATACTATTGGTTTAGCAGCACAAAAGCTCTATATGAAGGACTCAGACATAGTTTTCGGTATACCATTGAGTATTAAGGGAAAGAACATATATTTTGATAGAAAATAATAGTTTTACTTCCTACTATATAGATGACACTTCACGAAATGGTCTTTTTCATACTCTATGAACTCTGGTTCTTCCTTATCACATATTTCTTTTCTAAATGGACATCTTGGATGGAATCTACAACCTGGAGGCGGATTGATGGGGCTTGGAGGTTCTCCTGGTACTTTTAGTTTTTCTCTCTTCCTAGTAATCTCCGGATCTGGTACAGGTATTGCTGAGAACAATGCCTTCGTGTATGGGTGTAGAGGTTTTTCAAATACTTCTTCAGCTGGACCATATTCTACTATTTGTCCGAGATACATCACAGCTATGTAATCACTCATATACCTTACTACTCCAAGATCGTGGCTTATGAAGAGATATGTAAGGTTCATTTTCTTCTGGAGATCCTTTAGGAGGTTAAGTATTTGGGCTTGCACAGATACGTCTAAGGCGGATGTAGGCTCGTCTAATACTATGAATTCTGGGTTTAATGCAAGTATTCTTGCTATTGCTATTCTTTGTCTTTGTCCTCCACTGAATTCGTGCGGGTAACGATATAGGTGTGATTCGTTTAGTCCAACGCTATACAATAATTCTACAACAAATTTTTCCGGATCACTTACTTTGATTTTATATATCTTGACAGGCTCATATATTATGTCGAAAATAGTCATTCTAGGATTCAAGCTACTATATGGGTCTTGAAACACCATTTGAGCTTTTTTCCTAAATTCTTTAAGCTCTTTCCCTTTTAACTTGAAAATATCCTTACCTTCATAAAGGACTTTTCCAGAAGTTGGTTTAAGTAGTCTTAAAACCAGTTTTCCAACAGTTGTTTTTCCGCATCCACTCTCTCCAACTAAGCCAAGTGTCTTACCTTTGTATATTTCGAAGTTTACACCATCAACTGCTTTAACATAACCTTTTGTAAAGAATATCCCCTTTACTGGGAAGTACTTCTTTAACTCAACTACTTTTACTAATGGAGTACTCATATTTTTCACCCAAGTTCTTTATGAGTATAGCCAACAAGATACTCTATGAATGGGGGAAACCCAGATCTCTGGTGGTCTCTCGGTTTTACACTTTTCCATAGCATATTGACATCTTGGATGGAATCTACAACCTGGAGGCGGATATATTAGATTTGGTACAGTTCCTGGTATTGATTCTAATTTATCTATTTTCTTCACAGGGTTCGGCACCGCTTTTAATAATGCTTTAGTATAAGGGTGTAGTGGGTTCTTGAACAATTCATATACATCTGCTTCTTCAACTATTCTTCCAGCATACATTACTGCCACTCTATCACACATATCAGCTACAAGTCCCATATTATGTGTTATTAGTAAGACTGTTAGGTTCTTCTCTTTCTTAAGCTTCTTAAGTAAGTCCATTATCTGGTCTTGAACTGTAGCATCAAGAGCTGTAGTTGGCTCATCTGCTATCACTAATTGTGGATTATTGCTCAGAGAAATACCTATTACTGCTCTTTGTTTCATACCGCCGCTAAGCTCGTGTGGATAGTTCTTCACTCTTGTCTCAGGATCAGGCATTAAGACGCTTTTCAATATATCTACTGCTTTTAGAAATCCCTCCTTAATACTTGAAATCACTCCATGATCATACATAGTTTCCGATATTTGATACCCAATAGTATAGAGAGGATCGAGACTGGCTGAAGGGTCTTGAAAAATGTATGATATCTCTGCACCTCTGATCTTTCTCAGCTCTTCTTCGCTGAGTCTAAGCAAGTCTATTGGTTCTTTTCCAGGTTCCCTATAATATAATACTTGTCCTTTCTCTATTCTACCCGGCGGTCTAATTAGTTTTGTTAAAGACTTTGCTGTAACAGATTTCCCACAACCAGTTTCTCCTACTAAGCAGTAAGTCTCTCCCCTGTAGATTGTGAAGCTAACTCCATCTATTGCTTTCACTACTCCGGCATATGTGTAGAAGTTGACGTATAAGTCTTTTACCTCTATTATTGGTTGACGCTCAGATTTCATTTCTTCTCACCTTTTTGCTTCTTTTTCTTTAGTTTAAACTCTATACTTCTCCTAGTCTTGGGATCAAGGATGTCTCTTAGTGTGTCTCCTATGAGGTTGAATCCTAGTACAGTTAGCAAGATCATTAGTCCTGGATAGAATACTAGCCACCATGAGTTGGGGAAATATTGTGATCCATCGTTTATTATTCTACCCCAATCAGCTATTGGAGGCACTGCACCAACACCAAGGAAGCTTAGACCAGCTTCTGTAAGTATTACTCCTCCGAAGTCTAGTGTTAAGTAGACAAGTATTGGGCCTATTATGTTAGGGGTAATGTGTCTTAATAGTATCCATCTAGTTGGTACACCTAGTGCTCTAGCAGCTTCTACGTAGAGATTCTCTCTAGCCGATAAAACTAATCCTCTCACTAGTCTTGCATAGCCTGGCCACCAGACAATCCATAGTGCAATTATGACACTTACCAAGTAAGCCATTGAACCAGCATGTTGTACTTTTAAAGAGAACAATGATAGAAAGAACTGTCTAACAGCTGGATTAGCGTTGAGGAAATCCTGTATTCTTGGTGGTAGTACTGCTGAGAACGCTATAGCTAGTATTAGTCCTGGAAATGCTAGGAATATATCTGTAAACCTCATTAGTATTTCATCTATTTTACCACCATAGTATCCAGCAACTAGTCCTATCAATATACCGATCCATGGACCAACTAGCATAACCATTATTGCTACTATAAGGCTTGTGCGTGCGCCATATAGTATTCTACTGAACAGGTCTCTTCCATAATCATCGGAACCAAGTAATAATGTATAGTTTCCAGGCTTTACTCCTAAGAACTTTGCAGCCGTAGTATTTGGTACTGTTATTACCGTACCAGGTGGTGCTAGGTACGCATTTCTATCGAATGCCGTTAATGGGGTATCATAATCGAACGGTGCTATATATGGCCCTATAATCGCTAATACTATAAACACTATTACCAGAGCTAATCCTATCAATCCGGGCGGAGACCTATTAAGAGCATAAGCCATTAGTTTCCATTCATCAACTCTCGCCTTGTTTTTCTTATACCATCCGGGCCTCACTTTATCTAGAAACTTAACAAAGCCTTCTATGAGTGCATCAGACAATTTGTCAAGAAGCTTCTTCTCATATACTTCACTCATATCCTTTCACCTCAGTACCTCACTCTCGGATCAATGAAGGCGTACAGAATATCTACTACAAGGTTTGCTGTCAAGTAGATCAGCGATACAAAGAATACTGCACCTGTTAATGCAAGGTAATCGAACTGGTTAATTGCTTGCAACATGTAGCTACCAAGACCAGGCAATCCGAAGACTCTTTCGGTAATAGGTGCTCCTCCCAGTAGTCCTCCAAACTGCAATCCAAGTACTGTGACTACTGGTACTAGTGCATTTCTCAATACGTGTTTGTATATTCTCATTTTCTTTAATCCACGTGCATGAGCGAATTCTGTGAAGTCGGCACTTATGGCGTCTAAGAAACTGTTTCTCACGATCCTAGCAGTAACGCCTATTCCCATAAATCCCAATATGAAGCCTGGCAAAGAGTATCTCTGTAGTATTTGTGCAAACATCGAGAAATCTAAGTGTAGTAGAGAGTCAATTAGTGGAACACCTGTTATAGAGTATTCTGGCTTGGGTGTTCCCGCTAGGGTTATCCAGCCTAACTGAGTAAAGAAGAGAAATATTAATAGATAGGCAAGCCAGAAGACTGGAGTTGAAACACCTATTAATGCAAATATTCTGACTGCTGTATCTA
>JAMOPC010000018.1 GCA_027064845.1 Desulfurococcales archaeon
TTTGACGACACACATTTTAGAAGTCCTGGAAAAGGTCTTGACCAAAACTATACCTTAAGGCTTTATAGTAAAGAATGGGAGTGGATCCTAGAGCATAGAAATGAAATAAATATAGTGATGATAACTAGCTGGAATGAATACCATGAAAGAACAATGATAGAGCCACATTATGATAATACTGCAAAAGTTGATCCTTTCTATATATATAACATAACCAAGAAATATATGCATAAACTAAAACAACCGAACATTGTACCGTATTATATTTATGTTTTGTCATTGTATGTTATTTAAAACTCAATACATTTTTTTCTTGTGTGGTTCTTATGAGGCTCTATATGGGTATGGTTTTGGGGTTGATTCTAGGATTATTGCTGGGTATATATCTTAGCCCATTTATTGATATAAGGTATGGTGTAACACTGTTTGTATTTATGTTTTCTAGTGTTCTAGCGTATATTTTTGTGAAGGTAAAGCATTTATGGATCGTGACTGTTGCGATACTATTGTCCTTATTAATATTGTCCATGCTTGTATTACAAGAGCTGCTAGCATCTATACATCCATAAGCTTTTTTGAGCCCTTATTAGTTCTTATTAGCTTTGCTGAGTTTTTCGCACTATATATTTAGTTATTGCTAGGTTCTTCTAGGGGTGATAGTTTGAGATACCTAGCCTGTATTATAGGCATTATTGCAGTAATGTTGTTAGCTATACCAGTATTTGCTTCTAGTATTGATTTAAACCATATATCTCCAGAGCAGAAGTATAGTATTCTAGCGGATCTAAGCGGGGTAAATACTTTCGAGATAAATGTATCTTATTCTATGTCGCCAGTCTATACAGTATATGAGAATACTCTTGAAATAGACATAATTGATTACTATGGTTCTCACATTGTTCATCTAAGCTTTCATGGGAATGGGACAACTACGGTAAGTATTGCAACACAACCAGATAACGGTGGTTTTAATCACTATACTGTTCAATCATGGAATACAACATCAATGTATAGAATAATATATAATAGAACAACAAAGAACATAGTCATATATGCTGACACTGTAGTAGTGGTAAATACTACACTATCGTGGACACCTGATTTTGGTAGTCTTGCAGGAGTAGAACAATGTTGGATAGAAGTAATAGAATTTGGCATTGAAGGTGTTCCGACCGATTCGAATATGTGGAGTGGTTCTTTAACGATCAACGGTAATTATGCAGTACTACGTGAATACTACGTATATTTAGGATCATCAACATCAAGTAGTTCATCAAGCTCCGAATCTTCATCTACTTTAACAGATAATTCAGTACAGGAAACAATCGAACAGACAAAGGAAACAATACAGAATACGGTAACTACGGCTGTACCCCCGCTAATGAGCCTAGGCGTACTGCTCCTAGGACTGAAGAAGATCGAGGAAATACTATCAAGTCTCATGAGGTGATACTATGGCTAGAAAGAAGCGCTATAAACACATATATTTTGAGAGCAAAGAACCTGGGAGAGACTCTGTCTTTGCCGCTGTAAAGGACATAGGTAAAAAAGGAGTAAATACAAGGAAAGAATTCATCGAGCTATGCATGGCGCAGCTAGCAGACTTAGCTGATTTAAAGACGAAGAACAAGCAAGGCAGAACAATTCCATTCACTAAGCAGCTATGGGTAAGGAGAACATTTATTCTGAGAAGACTTAACAAGATGAAAGGATTCAGGCTAGCAAGACTAGTAGATTATATCGACCGTGTAGGAAGAGCCTACTTGGACAAGAAGATAGGACCAGCACAGCTAGGCGAGGCCCTGGACAAAATAGCTAAGAAATACGGTGTAAGCATAAAGGAAGCCAGGGAAATAGCCAAGAAGGTTACGCAGCAGAAGAAAGTACTAGTTATCTTAATCAAGCATATTGATGGACACATTGAGAAGGTAATCTTTGGTAAAACAGGAAAGATATCAAAGAAGAAACTAAAAGCTGCTAAGAAACTCGGAGTAAGAGTAGCAAAGAAGCTTAAGAAGAGATTTGACGAGGAGACAAAGCGTATAGCAGATTACTTATGGAGCATGATACCAGACAAGTACAAGCGTAAACCACTCAGGATATGGTATTATGTCATGGTCTTATGGCTAGCCTACTACATCAGGAAATACTCGAGAGAAAAAGGCCTGGACTGGAGAGCAATCGATTGGGCCAGCGAAATAGACTGGAAACAAGGCTATAAACACGCTAAACGCTTCATAACAGAGCTGCTAAGAACAGGCCTATCAAGATACGAGGAATGGACCCAGAAAGACTTCGAGGAATACGATAAATACATAGAGCAAATGATGCAATGGGAACGCCAGAGACTAGCAGAAACAATAGCGTGAAACCAAGATGTTCAAGGAACCATACTACTTCATTGGAAGAGCCAGGAATAAGGATGTTTTTCTAACACGGCATGCTGCAGCAAATATTATGAGATACAGGATTTCTATTCAAAGCATTATTAAGACGCTGGAGAAGCCGAGCGAAATCTTTAGAGACACTGCCCCGCCTAAGCATAGGGGATTTAAGCGGTTCTGCTATGTAAAGAGCTTCCGCAACAAATACTTGATCGTAGTAACGGAAGAAGATGGCTTGATAATAGTTGTCACGTCTTTCAGGATAAGTGATAGAAAGAAATATGAGAGACATAGAGAGAACAAAATACGAAGGGGAGAGTGGATCCCGTATGGCTAAGAAATGGATGAAGTGGGGTAATGAATTATACTATAGTGGTCCCGGAAAGGGAGACGTACACTATATCATAGATGCTGGAGACGTAGAGATATTTCTCGACAAAAACGGGGAAATAGCAGAGATAAGGATTAAAAACATAGAAAAATACCTGGAACCAAAGGAGATAAAAGAAATAGCAGAAACATACAATTCTGTACCCCAGCCAAAACGTGTAGAACAATCTCGTTAAATAAGCTCTCTTTTTCCAACAGGAAACACTTTCAGTTATCTCCCTTATTTCTATATTATGAATTATTCAATGAGGAAAGACTTATACAATAGGAGATATATTTTCTCTATTAGAAACTTAGAAAGTAAGAAATATGGGTGATGGGATATTGTTAAATTCACAAATTAGAAACATAATATTGAGGGGGGCATTGGTGAGCATTGAGAAAATGGAAATAGACATCGTCGTTCTTTACAAATTGTTAAACATTATATATGAGAACCCAGGTATTTCTCTGACAGAACTATTCAATAGGTATAGGCAAAGAGAAGGAGTAAAGGTAAACTACAACAAGGTGAAAAAACACATAGAATATGCCGAGCTGAAAGGATTAGTAAATGTCAAAAAGGGTAAGCCAGCAAGATTGGAGATAACAAAGAAGGGTGTAGACTTCTTATTCTTGATGAACCGTGTCCTTGCCGGTGTCCTGGGAGAACACATCTAGGATGTATAGATAAGGCTTGAAGGCTTCAAGATAACGCTTAGCTATGCTTTTTATATGCTTTATATAGTGTTTTATCTGTATGCTTCTAAGCCTACCCTGCAATAAGTCTCTTTCTGCATCATCAAGATACCTTGAAGTTATTGCTATCCATGCCTTTCTAAATGTGTATAGCCTTATTTCGTATTTCTGCCTAACATGGTCCTTAAAATAGCTGCTGAATATGTACGGTTTATTACTATCAATAATTTGGTATAGCTGCTCGGGTATAAGTGTGAAGTATGCCTTCTTTGTTTTTCTATCATAATTCAATACTATTAGATATACTCCGTCTAGCTTGATTTTGCGCAGCTTATCCCAGTTATGCAGCATATAGACTACTTCACTAGGCCTTAGACCGGTAAAGAACTCGGTGATTACTGGTATTCTATACTTACTATTTGATTTCATTATCCTGTCTATATATTCTAAGGCTTTATCGATTATGGTCTTAGCAGCATCTGTTTCTTTTATCTCGAATTCAATTATACTCTCTGTTACTTCGCTTATCTCCTTTGCAGGCATGAATTTACGTAGATACTTAGTGTCTATGTCTAAGTCGACGCCATAAACTAGTTTAGCATACTCCTTGACTGCTGGGACTGCTTCAAACACTCCCCTGGCTCTCCTATAGCTTAGTCTTTTGAGAAGATATGGGTCATTAACAACCTTTGCTAGGAACTTTGCACTAGTATAGATCCAGCTTGCATAGTTTCGATGATACCTGTGGCGGAGATACTCCCTAAAACCTTGATCATCTATAACCTTATACAAAATTTCCGGGTAAGAAACAATTGGATTAGAAGTTAGACGGTTCTCCCGGATACTGTCTAACTCTAACGTAGAACTTGTTAGACGCTTGTTAGACGGAGCATCTAACAAGTTAGACGCTTGTTCTATTGAGGGCCCGGTTATCAGCCGGGCGCTCCACCAGGCTGAGCTACGGGCCCTCATGTTTGCTCGGTATTTCTCATATTGTATATGGAATTTATAAGTTTTTCAATTAATTGTCCAGGAGCTGGGCGCCCCTCATATATGGTTTTCTTCACCTTTTGTTTCTTTATCTGATTATCCGCTGTATTTCATCGGGGCGCTTCAATTTGATTAATTGTTAGAGGAATTATTATATTGATACGGTTGCCGGGTTTATTGCTACAATGGTTCATCACTTATCAGTC
>JAMOPC010000019.1 GCA_027064845.1 Desulfurococcales archaeon
ATTTGATTATTAGGCGTGTCTTGTTCCGTGGACTGGATGATTTGGAGTGGGTTGAAATATATAATCCTACAGATCAAGAAGTTGATCTAAGCAACTACGTAATCGGGGATGCTGATAATCTCTTAGAAGGAGGCAATGAGGGTATGTACAAGTTCCCGTCCGGTACCATTCTGAGTAGTAAGGAAAGCCTAATCGTAACAACGAGTATCAAGAAATTCTATGATATCTACGGAGTTGATGAGAATTGGAGAGGAAGAATCTTTGAATTTAGTGATAGTGATGGTATTAGTAGTAATGACCTAATACCATATAATAAGACAAAGTTTACAGGAGAATTCAGTCTTGACGATAATGGAGACGAAGTTATTCTTGCAAGAGATGAAAATGGTTTCCTCGTAGTAGTTGATGCTGTCTGGTATGGTGATAGCACATACATGGTTGGATATGAAGGAGAACCAAAATCAGCTAAACCACTAGATATTAGTGGTAATGGCAATATAGTGATTAAAGAAGATGATAATGACGCTGTGCTCATAAATGAAAAATATACTCTGGACGATTTGAGCAATAATCCGGTTCAATCCATTATCTCTCTAGAATCGAATTCCACTCTAATAATATATGCTTTTGATCCCGATAAGAGAGATTCATGGGTAGAAGAAGTAAAGATAGGCAGCTTTTCTACGACTAGTAATACCAGAACCGTGGGAATAGATCTAGGCTCTTTAGCTGAAAAACTTGGCGATATAGGAGTATATGATGTAGTTATAACGGTTGGAGAAGAGACACCTATTCCTGAATATAGAGGTTTACGTACCTATACTTATACGAACGCATTCGTTTATAATGAGACTATTAGTGAAGATTACATGTACTGTGTTTCTGAAAATGGTGGTTTAGAGAGAATAATGTATGAATCTATAGATGTTGAACGCCACGAGATTATTGTTGAATTGAATAATGTTGCTGGATGGATAAATATAACGATCCCAAGCTTCTGGAATACTTCTACATTAAGAGTCGTGGTTGATGGAAGCCAATATGATGGGTTCATAGTTGAAAATGGTATTGTAGCTATTGAATTAGAGAATCCAGCTTCGGAAATTATCTTATTAGCTAATACTACACCGAATAATCCTGTTAAAGTAGATGTAGAGCTCTCAGATAGTGGAGACAAAATAATAGTTCAAGCGATGGACCCTGATAATAAATACGTGGATGTAAAGGTAACACTTGATAAGGAGACTATTCAGAAAAGTGGTACTGGTAGTGTTGAAGTATTTATAAATAGTCCGTTGGAAGAGGGCGAACACGCACTCTTTATCGAAGTAGTTGAGGAGACACCTTCTTATGTTGAGGTGAAACACGAATTTACTTACAAGGTATTTGTCAAGAAGATCAATAAGACAGAATATATAATAACGCTGTCACAAGCTGAGAGCTTATCTTTCTCTTACAAAGTAGTGAATACGACTGTTCATAAGATAGAAATACTCGTAACGACTGAGGGAGAAAAAGACTGGGTATATGTATCTAAGCCGTCTAGTTGGAAGAAGATCAAAGCAATATACATAAACGGGGTCGATGTCACAAATAATAAGGAATTATGGAGAATAGAAGGAAATATAATATGCGTTGATCCATCAACATCTAATATAACAATTATTGGTGAAATACCGCTTGGAGGTACAGCAGTTATATTAAATAATCTAGTTCACATAGAAATAGCTGCAATTCTATTAACAGTATTAATGATCCTATTAATTAGCGGTGCTATTGTATATAGAAGGTCTTCTAAGATAAAATTAATAGGTAGGAAGAGCTAATCCATATAGATTCTTTCTTTTTCATCTAGAGGATTCATAAATAATGTGTTCAAGACATTTATCCTCCGGTATTTTTCCAGCAACAATCTTTCTGAGATCATCTAGTGCTTGTTCAGGGTCTGCAGGGCATTTGTAATAGTATACTTCTTTTGTTTTATCTTTGAAAACGTCATATATGAGGTCTTTACGTATATTACATCCAATTATAACTACTTTATCAGCACTTATCTTAGATGCTAAGTCACTTATTGGAATAGCCTTGTAGATTTGTCCACTAATATTTATTCCATAGATCGTGAAGACATCAGGGCGATCAACAAGAGCGATAAGGAGAGTCTTATTCTGTAGATTAGCTGTATGAGTTAATATGACAACCGTATTTGCCTTATAATAGTAATTTAAGCAATCGCTTTTAAGAATAAAGATGGAAACATTACTGTAGCCATCGAAAATATTTCTTACGTTTTCATAGAAAGTGAGTATTATTATATTATTTGTCCTAACTCTATGCATAGAGGAAACAATATAGATTGCAATGACAATAAGCACTAAAATAATAAGAATAATGTGTCTTCCTTTATTGCTGGTTATTATCCTAAACATATCTTTCATTCAACTCCACGTTATGAATAGTTTATAATTGTGAGAAACCCATATCCTCCTACTTATAAGATTAATCCTAATGTACTATAAGAGGTTAGGCTTGGCAAATTCTTTTAATTTTTCGTGTATTTAATATTATCAATAGTGCTAGTGTTATACAGTTTTTTATTGGTGGAGCATGGTTGCGGGCGATTTCGAAGCTTGTGGCCATGGTTATCCTAGTTAGTGTTACTGTAGCTATCTCTATTGGATTAGCATTGTACATGTCAGGTCTTGTAGGTGGTTTAACAAGTTATGAAAGACTCGATATAGTTGCAGGTTATGCTATGATCGTTACCGATAAGTTTGGTAATCAAAATTTCCAATTAGTTCTTAATATTGTTAATAGGGGAACAACAGAGGCCACAATAGACTCTATATTCATTAATGATAAGCCTATTAACGCCTATGGTGGAACAGTAATCGTCAATCCAAACCCACCGTTTTCCATTAAACAAGGAGAGAAAACTACCATACAAATAACATTATCACCAGATACATTTCATCATGGACAAATGATCAAAGTAGAAATACATACAGCAACTGGAGGCAAATACACGAAACTAGTAACACTTCCATAATAGGAAAAGTTACAACTAGATAAAAGTCTTTAAACTTACTATAAACCTATATACTTAAATGGGTATTTCCCGGTATACCGGGGGTTACCTATATATACTAGCCAGATTTATTTATTAATCCGGGGACTGTTTATTGGGTCGATACACTGTTACTATAAAGGTTAGGAAAGAAATAGCTGAATTAGTGGATGAAATGATAAAACTTGGTATAGTTGAAAATAAGAATCAAGCCTATAATATGCTTATTGAGAAAGGACTCAAAGAAGTAAAGAAAATAGTTGAACGTGAGAAAAAAGTTGAGAAACTCGTTGAAGAGTTTATGAAAAAAGGGCTACCATATAGGAGACTACCTACGGTAAAAGATGTATATGAGGCTAGAAAAGAATGAGTTATATCGATACTAACGTTCTCATAGCATATGTTAATTCTGATGATGCATTACATAATGATGCTGTAGAATTACTGAGTAAAGTATCGGGAGATAAATATGTATCAGATCTAACAATTGTTGAGTTATATAGCTTGTTTAGTCGTACTATGGATTTAAGTGATATTGAGATAAACGCGCTTGTTAAATATACGTTAAGGAAAACTGGTGTGCGGAGAATATGTGTTAAATGGGAAAAGGTATTTAAACAAGTCAAAGATTATGCAAATTCCTTTAAACTAAAATCTTTAGATTTACTACATTTAACGATAGCAATTATTTCTGATTGCTCCTTTTTTATTACATTTGATAATGATATTCTAAAGAAATCAAAAATTATTGAGGAGAAAACAGGTATAAAAGATATTTGGATCTATTCCGTAAGAAATTTAAGAAATTATATTGGGACTGGTGGTCCTGGCCATATTTGCTCGAACTCGCTTGCTACTAGTTCTTTATCTTTTGATACTACAACATATAGTGCTGCAAGGGAGACTATAACGGATATTATCGAGAATGGCTGTACTATAAGTGTGCCTGTTTTGCCTGCAACCTCTTCTCCCACAATATCTATTTGATACTGGACATTTCTTATGATCTTAGTGAGTCTTATGAACCCAATATATGGGTTTGTCGTTAGATATAATACATCTGTTGTCATTATTCCTTTCAGCTTTACTAATACTCCTAGATCGTCATACTCAACTTGTCCTTTAATGTATACATGTATGTAAGCATTAAAATCAGAAATGAATACTTTCTCATCATATACGTAATTGTTGTTTATATAGCCAGGTTTTCCAGTTATTATTTCCGTCCAGAGTAGTCTATTGAAGACTATTCTTGGATCACTTTTTGTTGGTATGACGTATTCTCCGCTTAATGTATACACTGCTTGATCATGAGTTATCTCGCCATATTGGTTAGTCACGGTAATGTCATATACATATATTCCTCTAACATTATGTGCGTTTACAGCCGATAACCCCGATCCTATGATGAGACTAAGTATTAGTACTGCAAGTATGATTTTTGGAATCCTGCCCAATCCTTCTCTCAAACTCCTTGTATATATTCCAGGAAATCCTTGATAGAACCAATAATATCCATAAGGATATGTGTTTTCCATTCTCTTAGTGAAAGGCTTGTACAATAAGTAAAGCATC
>JAMOPC010000020.1 GCA_027064845.1 Desulfurococcales archaeon
GCCTCGTTTCTTTAGTTCTTCTATGTATGTTTTTAGCTGGATTGGCGCTTCTTTTGATTTTGTGCTTATTTTTGCTTCTGCTATAAGTACTATTGGTGAATTATGATCGCAGAATAAGTCTGGTCTTAGTCCATGGTCTATGTTTCTGTCCGAACTACAAACAAGCCCAAGAGGTTTAGCGTATTTCTCATATATGATCTTAGCTCCCTTTTTAAGGACACGGTCATGTTTCCGCTTCAGCTTTTCTTCTTTATCCCATATTCTTAGTCTATCCTCGAACTTCTTCCTCAATTCGTTGAGATCTAGTTGAGATGCAATACTGCATATATTCTTTAGAGGACAGACCCAACAATATGATTCATTTACGTCTTTATTACACAGACCAAGAATTACGGGTCTAGAAAGAACAAAATCATATTTTATAGGATCCATAGGATTGATTTTCCTAAGAATATTTGTTATTAGGAAAACGTTCTTCCTGGTTTTAGATAATTCCTTAGCTCTACCAAGGAAAACTCTAGTTGCTGCCCTCGCGATCTCTGTTCCAAGAGGAATTAAGAGCCGCCTCTTATCAATAAGCTTTGACCACAAACCTAGATCGGGATACTCGTCTCTAACCATCCATCTAAGAAACAGATTAATTCTTTTATGTGGGGAATCCTTTCTCCTTGAGAGGAATTTACTCAATAATTCAATTATGTCCTCACTCGATGCCAAACTAACTGATTTACCCCATATATATTCAGCAATTGTCGTATCTACATCCTTGTCTATACTTGGTATAAAAGAACCCCAATCAGTATCATGGTATGCTCTTAAAAGGATCTTAAGTAATTTAGCCTTACGATCAAATCTATGGAAAAACTTCATCTCTGCAAGTAGTTTGTCGAGCATATCATTTAGGTAATTATCATTAAGGAGATCAAATATTCCGAGTTCCTTCTTCATCAAGTAATCAATAATGTATAAAAACCTTGACCTAATGAGCCCTACACGCATCTGGAAATCATATAGAGCTGAAAGAAACGCTATTGCCCCTACCTCAGAAGGTTCACTGCTTACGTATTCTCTATATTTATGTGGAATACTCAGCATAGATGTATCTAAGTAATACTTTGAAAGAAAATCATATAATCTATCAAGTTCAGACTTCCGATCCGCGATCATACCTATAACCCAACATACAAACTATATAATATATTATGTAATACATATCCTATAACCACAGATCGCCTTACTATTTTCTACTAGGCAGGTTTCACCAATTATTTCAGTATCATGATCTCGCAACAAATAATTCTTCTCTCAATAAGCGACCTGCATGGACCTTACCGTCTCTGTCTCCCAAGACTACGTGGAGTTATATACATGGCTTATCTTCTCTTCAAGTTAATATTTCCACCACCACGAGCAAGCTCATAGAAATCCTCAAGCTTTATCTCCTCATACCTACCCTCATCAACATTAAAGTAGCCAATAACAGGGTTCCTCAAGGAACCAATCACACTAATAAGACCAGCCCTAATACCCTCCTTCTCAGCAAACCCAGACAAGTACTCCAAAAGATCAACTCCCCGAGGAGCCCCTAAGCATAAAAACCCTTCCCAAATCATACTCCATACTCGTAGCCCTCCAAAGAAATATTTTAGATACATCTTATTTGTTATACTATTCCATAATTTAATATTGTTTGTATTATATTATCTATTAATTATTAACAATTTGTATATCCAATAAAAGGTGTTTTGGATACTAGTAGTCTTGTCATGTGGAACAAGATTCCAGTTTATAACGTGATCAACTAACATTAATAGTTAGTATCATAATAACGATTTTTGGTTGTTGTAATAATATGCAGTGAATTCTAACTTAGAAATTACAATTATTTGGAATTTAATTCTATATTTTAAATTTTATTAATCATACATAATGCAAGTCCCGCTAAACATGTTCTAAATATATTTTCTTTCCAATTATATCTTTATGTATGTTATCAAAACTATCTAGTTCAGACATTAACGTAGGGAAGGTATTTAGGTCAAACGGATAAACATATTATACTGATGGTGAAATTTATGGTTACTGTTATAACCATAACTAATCAAAAAGGTGGAACAGGTAAGACTACATTATCAGCCTTACTTGCCTTCGCGTTAACCGAGCTTAATAAAAAGGTTCTGCTCATAGATCTCGATCCACAAGCTCATTTATCGAGTTTTTTCATAAAGCCCAATGATTTGGAAAATATTGAAGGTTCACTCCATATGGCTTTAGGACAGCGTTTCAAAATAGTGAAAATAAACGACAGATTAGGCATTATACCGTCTAGGCTAGACTATATGGTTAGAGCTTATAGAGGAGAATTGCCCATGACGAGACCTTATGCTATAGATGAAAGACTTAGAAGACCCTCTAGACTTAGAATGGAGCCTGCCATAACTGGTAGATATGATTACGTAATCATAGATACACCTCCAGAACTATATCCACCTACCATATGGGGTCTTTATGCAGCGGATTACATAATCATACCCTCGAACTTAGAAGAGTTATCGTTAATGGGTGTAAGACTCTTAATCAAAGATATACTACCAGATGTATTCCTATATAGTAAGCACGAAGTTAAAGTTCTCGGAATAGCACTTACCAACATCACCAAGAGGTATAGGCCCGAAACTATAGAGAAAATAAACAACGCAATTGTAAAATTCATACGAGACAAAATCCCTAGGACATTGCACAATAGGTTTTATGTAAGACCGTTATTTAAGACTATCATACATAGACACAATGAATTAAGAGATGTAGTTTATAGACCAAGAAGGTGGGAAATACCAATATCCAGAATTATGAGAAGGAATGAAGAGTTATTTAATGAAGTCAGAGAGTTTGGTAAGGAGGTTTTAGATCGTGAGACGCTCTTCCAACATCTACAATGATTTCAAGGAATTAACTATTGTAGTCCCAAGACACTTAGCTGACTGGGTCAGAGAAGTCTCTAAAACACTTGCATTAACACCTGATCAATTCATTACGAAGATCCTAGAAATGTATAAGACCGTATGGGACGCTGCAATAGATTATACCAGAAGTATTGAAACGGAAGAAAGCGGAGGTAAATATCTAGATAGGGAATTTTTAGAATATTTTAGGGAGTATCTTGAAGATAAAGGTTATAGTAAAATAACTATAAAAAATTATTTGAGAGTTATTAGTAGATTTCTAGATTGGTGCGATGAAAATAATGTAGCATTTGACCAAGTTGGCGAAGAACATATTCGAATATTCATGGAAGAACGTAACTTAAAATATTCTACCCAGAATGTATACAAGTATATAATACATGAGTTTCTAAAATTTATAAGAAGTTTAACTAGCTTAAAAAGAATTAATGATTAATTACAGTCAAATACTAAATCTAGATGAATTCAGGATTTCAATGCTAGTATTTGGCTTGCTCATAATCAGGATAACTATTATAATGCAACTGTTAAGCAATTATAGGCGATAACATAGGGTAACAAATCCCAAATACTAGAAAGGAGGCACTTATCCTAGCTGAATATAATAGTATAGGAGCTTAACAGATCTAGCTCATAAAGTACTAAAAAGATTTAATGCGGACAAGGTAGTGGAAAAATACGGATCCAGTAATAAAAGCTTAGACTTGGTAAGAGCAATATATGCTAGCCAAATTGATAGAAAGAGCAGAAAGGCAGCACTAGTTTCTCGATAACACGCCGTTTCTCAAGTCCTACAAGGCTCCACAACGTAACAATTAGTCCCCAGCACTATTATCCATAGACTATAAAGATTGACCCCGATGATTTCTTTAATCACATTATCCATGGCGAGTGCTCCCACTATAAGTATCATAGCTGTCCAACCAATCAATTGTAGATAATTTAGGATAGATACTAGATGTGAACCCCTCAACCCAAGAGGCTTCCTCGAGATAACCATAGTTGGAAGACCAGAAACAACACCCATTACACCAACCATGGATAACAATAAATTCCCTATCAAGTGCCCCAGAATAATAACTATCAATGCAAGTTTCGAATTCAATGATAATGGACTAGCAACGAGTATTGCGTCAGCCCAGAACTTTGCAATACTGATCCTGGCACTAAACCATATAGCAAAATTGTCTAGAAAACCATATTTCCTCTTATCCATATGTATAAGTTTAATATCAAGCTGACCCATTATCCCCTATGTCTGTACACCACGAGAAAAAGTCTCCATTATAAAATAACCAGGTTATCAAGCTATTAATAATTCAGTTATCAATAATGACGTTCGATCACTAACTACAGCTACCCAGCTACAATAATACAACCATATTATCTATATCATAATTCAATATTGTTTACAAGCCTAGAAACAAGAGCTTATCAAGACACACCTGGGATAGATCATAAAATATTATTATCCAGTAATTTTTATCTATTAGTCAACATATTCCTTGGAAGGGGTGTTCTATGTGTTCAAATCCTTAGAAACAAAGGCTCCTTCAAGAGATGCACTGCTCATTGGATTAGGTAAGCTAAAGAATGCTGCTCTGTTCCTGCTTTTACCAGTAATACTTGTACTCATTGGAGTAAGTATAATAATTACTGGGTTGTTAACCGGTAG
>JAMOPC010000021.1 GCA_027064845.1 Desulfurococcales archaeon
TGGCTAAAATAGATGTAACAAAAATGTAATAAGTCCAGCTTATTCTTTTTGCCTCTCTTATAAACTATCTTGTGAACTAACATCTTAGTCCGGTAATTTCTACAACTGCTTCGTTGTATAATGAATATAAGCATACTGTCTTTGCTAGATCCTTAATCGTCTAGCTAATTGGTCTTTTTAAGATTATTTTATGCTGTATCTCAATTACTGAGCTCTTATAATTATAACAACTATGCAAATCCTATGATAATTAACGTCACTATGGATATCCTAACCGTTTATCACTTTGAACTACATATACAATGTTAGCATGAATTTATGTATATTAACACGTTCTCACACGGCGGAGGTCCGGAGTTCAAATCCCCGCGGGCCCGCCAATTATGTATTCCACCAGTACGATGTTCTTAGAAACAATTATGTTGGATTTATTTGCAGTTCAGATTAAAGTCTATTATATTCATAGGATGTGTTCAAGAATCCTGTAAAATGTATTTAATGGCTTTCCTTGATTTGGGAATAGGGTGCTTTTAGCTGGATTTATTTTCCTGTTGTAAGCATAGCTTTTAACAAGGATTAAGAAAGATATAATGGTTAAAGACACTGGGCGTTCTTTCCCCGATCTTAATAGTATCCCCTATATAAGCGATTAGTATGATCGAAAAGTAATAGACCAGTCGCTTGTCGAAGAATTTAGAAAAGTCATTCTATTAGGCGATTCGGAGAAGTGTCTCTGTCTACAATCTATAATAGCTATGAAGAAATAAGGTAGAAGATTTATTTTCTGCGTTATTCTTCTAGTATGGTTATTTGGGAAGCATGCATAGTGTTAGTGAAATCATTCTTAATTTTCAACGGTATTATTTTTATATGGGGTGGCTTGTATTTTGAGGTTTTTTAGGGTTTTGGCATTATCTATTGTTGTTGCGCTTTCGTCTAGCTTTGTGTCTCTTGTATTTATTCGTTTCTTGCTTAGTTATGAATACTATGTTCAACTTGTTTTTACACGTGAAATAGCTTGTTTCTTGTGTGTTGCATTTTCTGTTTTTGCAGGTTCTTTTCTATTGTTTGTTTTTAAGGAGTTTCATGCTCGTGGTGCTGGTGTGGAGAACATTATTCGAGATTATCACATGCCTTTGAGAGTTTTTCGGGTACGTACATTATTGTTGAAGATAATATCTACTATCATAACCATTGGGGGCGGTGGTAGTGGTGGTATTCAAGGCCCTTCAGTATATATTGGTGGTTTTATAGGTGGTTGGATTGCTGAAAAAATTAGAGTTAATTATATTGAACGTAAAACATTAATGTTAGTGGGAATAGCGGCTGTTTTATCGGCTATTTTCAAAGCTCCTCTTGGAGCATTCTTTTACGCTATAGAGATACCATATAAGAGGGATTTTGAGACAAGATGCATTGTCCCCGTTCTAATAGGTAGTATTATTGGTTTACTATTCTCCATTTCTTTCAATATAGGTTTTGATTTTAAGTTTCCAAGCCTCTCTATGAATTATATGAGTCTACTAGATCCCTTTATGATACTCCTCTACATATTATTTGGCTTATATACTGTTCTAGTAGCAGTTTGTTTCATATATTTGGACCAGCTGGTCTATAGATTTAGAAAGAGTGTCCTTAACTATACTGGATTCGAACCAGTCATTATTGCTGTGTTTTCATTAATAGTAGGTTTAATAATTTTCCTTGAACCTATGACTTACGGAACAGGTATGAATTATGTTTCTAATACGTTGTTCAGCCTTGAGGAGTCGCTGCATAAATTGAGCCTGGTAGCATTGCTTATTCTAGTTTTTGCCAAGATGCTAGCTACATCTTTAACAATTAAATCAGGTGCTAGTGCTGGGTATTTTGGTCCAGGGATATTCATTGGTGCATTGTCTGGTATGATATATTACAAGTTACTCGTATTACTAGGTATAGAAGTTAAAGATCCTCTTGTATTCACATATTTAGGAATGGCTGCATTTTATGGCTCAATTTCTGCAGCACCGATAGGGACAAGTATACTTGTAACTGAATTAACAAGGAATCATTTCTTCATATTACCCTCTCTGCTCTCTTCCCTAATAGCAAGAGAACTTATAATTAATAACACTCTCTACAAGTCACAGCGTAGTACTAGACTGAAGATCGATATTGAGAGATTATTGGATTCCTTCCTAATAATTCTTAGGAACAAACCAGATCTTCTGAATGAACCTGTCTCTAAATTAAATCTACCAAGACCCCCTATCATAGCCTTCGATGACACACTTAACAAAGCCTTACTAATTAGTCTCAATAGTATACATAGAGTTATACCTGTAAGAAAAAATGATAAAATCGTAGGAGTAATTGATGTACGAAGAATAAACCCTCAAAGGATATTAACAAGTAAAAAAGATACAATTGAGGAATATGTATTGAAAACACCAATAGTTAAAACAAATACTTCAATAAAGAAAATAGTAGAACTTATGTCGAAGAAAAATATAGATACCATTATAGTAGTAAATGAATTCGATAAGTACCTAGGAATAGTGAATACAGAGACTTTGCAAAAATATCTTTTATACTTAGCGTGGTGGATGAAAAATGGACAACGATCTTCTGGGTCCAAGAGATCCTGAAGGATATTATGTTGTAAGAGCTCCTCGTAAGCTATTAAACAATATAATGGGAAGATATGGAAATAAGATCAAAATTATTGAGATGGGTGAAGAGATACTCATAAGAACTAAGAGTAGGCGAATAGCTCTAAGCATCATAAAGATGCTTAAAACTGTATAGAAATTCTCAATTATATACCACGTGTTAGAGAACATATTAAATCTCGGAATAATAGAATTTATCAACCATGAATATGACTGGTTTTTCTGGCAATTCAAGTTCTTTATCAGTTTTACAATAGACTAATACATCGCTCAGTAATAACATGTACTTATTATAGATAATTACTATTGAAAAAATGTGGGATCTTCTCAGTCACGATAATGTCTGATCTCCAATTCACGTTATAGTTCAATTGTATAAACTCCTTAGGAGTAAGTTCGAGAAGTATACGTTCCATAAATCTACTAGCCTTAACAGGTTTATAAACTGACAACCAAAATTGTCTCTATTAGCATAGTTACGTATTTTTAATATATCATGAATAAAACTTGCAGTTTAGTAGTATAGAATCACTAGAAATTTCATGCACAAATTTAATTATTAATGGTCCCGCGGGGG
>JAMOPC010000022.1 GCA_027064845.1 Desulfurococcales archaeon
ATCGGCTATAATGCTTTGATCAGGGCCTGGAAGCCTTGGAACATACATTGTAATGTCTACGTTTAAGTTTCCTACAGCTATGTGTATAGGTTTTTTCTCATACTTATACCTCATTTCTATAACCTTCCGAGCTTCTTATACCATTCGATGATTGTTTTCGCTGATACACTTGGCCTACCAGTTTCCTTCATAATAGTGTCCCATTCACTGAGTATTTTAACAGCTTCATTTGCTACTTTTATTGCATCATCTACTCCTGCATCTACTATGAATTCTTCGGTTTCTCTATTAGCAATGGCAGCACATACGCTTCCGGCTCTTAATCCATAAATGTTTGCAAGAGTAAATATTGTAGCTGCTTCCATCTCGAAATTGATAACGTTAACGGCTTTCAAATAATTAATTAATCCCTTTTGGTGTGGTGGAAGATACCCTTTATACCCTGGTCTTTCTTGTCCGACGTAGAAGCTGTCGGTGCTGGCAGTTATTCCTAAGTGATACTTAACTCCTAGTTCCTCGGCAGCCGTTACTAATGCTAAGACAACATCTATGGAAGCAACTGCGGGGTATTCTGGGAAAACGTATTGTTTACTAGTTCCTTCGAATCTAACTGCTCCTATAGATATGATCAGGTCTCCTACATCAATCTCTTTTCTTAAAGCACCTGTTGTGCCTACACGAATAAATGTATCCGACCCCACTCTTGCTAGCTCCTCTACAGCTATGGCTGTTGATGGAGCACCTATCCCCGTACTCGTCGCGGATATAAATACTCCTTTGTATCTACCACTATATGTCAGGTATTCTCTATGCTCTGCTACTCTCCATGATTCATCCCAGAAACTAGCTATTCTTAAAACCCTGCCTGGATCGCCTGGTAATAGAACATATCTACTAACATCCCCGGGCTTAACCATTAAGTGATAAACCCTGCCAGCTTCATCAACAGGAGAACTGGCACTTGACAATCTCTTACTTGGCAACAATACTCACCTCTAGAAAATATATTAGTGATTAAGGTATAAATCTATGAAAAGTAAAGTGTAGAAAAACGCCTATGATAATTAGTTAAGTGTTATTAATTCTATTTTTCTAGTTTTTGTATCAAGTATTCCAATTGTGGATTTCCCTGTTAAGTATCCGCATGCTTCTCCAGGATTGAATAATATTGTATTATTGATGTTTTTCAAAACAGTTCTATGGGTATGACCAAATAATACTATGTCAGCGCCGATAGATCTGGCTAGGCTTTCAGCTATTTTCTCGGTAAACTCTACGCCGTTATATCCGTGCATTATGAATATTTTTAAATCATCCATATTAATCATTGCTGGTGTTGAATAAAATATCCAGCCTGCTTCGTCAAATAATTTCTTCAGTAGATAAACGTCTCCATCGTTGTTTCCTTTAGTTGCTATTACTTTGATGTTTTTATCTCCTATAATAGCCTTCATTTTCTTAACAACAAACGGTGAAATAATATCTCCTAAATGAATAATGTATTCCACATTCTTCTCGACGAATAAGTTAAATGCTTTTTCAACCATTTTTAAATGATCATGTGTATCACTTATTATTCCAACTAACAATGCAGGACACCACGAATAATTAGGGTATTATATGTTTGTTTGGAAGAAAATTACTCAACTTTTATTTCAAAGCCCTTAGTTTCTTTCTTTATCTTCTTAAGCTTAACTTCTAGTACTCCATTCTTATAACTGGCTTTTGCAGATTTAGGATCTACTTCTGCGGGTAGTTCGACTTCTTTGTAGTACTTCCTATTAGTGTCGGATGCTCTGATAATTAATTTTCTCTTATCATCACTAATCTGTATCTTGATCTTGTCTTTCTCAACTCCAGGAATTTCAGCTATTACTGTTATCTCATCGTCTTTTTCAAACACATCTACAAGAGGTTCTCTTTCCTCAGAGATCATTGGTTTTCCTCTTACTCTCTTAACGTTTCCAAACTCCTCAATTATAGGTTTGCCATCAGGACCAATGGTTATCCTGAAACCATACACGTATGGGCCCAAGATTTTTCCTTCTCTTAGTTCTTCTTCTGAAATCCTTGGAGTCATATATTCGAACTCTCTCATTAATCTAAACATTTCCTCTTCCATTTCTCTAAATATCTCATCGAATACGTCGAATATTGATCTTCTCCTTCTTCTCCATTCATCCCATCTGCTCATAATAACACACCTCTTCGTATCCGACAGTGTGCATTGATAGATATGTATAATTGGCTTAATATACGTTAAAAATAATTGGTTATAAAGCAATGAAGCGTCCGGAAATAATTGTTTTTTCAACAATATCGCTTGATGGAGGATTATCTGTTCGTGGTATGAGAACTAGACTTAGTAGTGATAATGATCTTGTACGTTTACACTTCTTTAGGTATAATGTTGATGCTGTCATGGTTGGTGCTAATACTGTGATTATAGATGATCCATTATTGACTATTAGATATTATAGCGGGAAATCTGAGAAGCAGCCATATAGAATTGTTGTTGATAGAGACTTAAGATGTAGTCCTAATAAGAGGGTTTTCGACACTTCTATTGCTCCAACAATAGTTATTACTAGTAGGGAGAAAATAGGTGATCCTAAATTATTAGCATTTATCAATAGAGGTGTTTCCATAATTTTTACTAATAGAATAGACCATTTACTAGATCTAGAATATGCTGTACAAGTATTGTTTGAACGCTATGGTGTTAAGAGAATTCTTGTAGAAGGCGGTGGTTATTTAATAGGATCATTACTTAGACAAAGATTAATTGACAAGCTGATAGTTACAATATCTCCAGTCCTTATTGGATTAAATAAAACACCCCTAATCAATATATGGCTCGACGACCTCATCAAGCTCGATCTTTTAGAAGCCTATATTGATCATAGCACCGGAGAAATAACACTTGTATATAAGCCGAAATAGCTCTTAATTAATTGTTTTGATAAGGAATAGTATAATTATGGAGTGTCAACAGTATAATATATTCCAGGGAATAACTCCTATGAGGTAATAGGACTTGAAGGTTTATACTCGTGAAATTGTCCTATCAACTTCGAAAAAGTTCCAGTTGATCGATATTACTTACGAGGTCGAGAAAATAGTTGAGGAAAGCGGTGTGAGGAATGGAATAGTACTTGTTTTTGCACCTCATGCGACTGCAGCAATAATAGCTAATGAGCATGAATCAGGATTGATAGAAGACATTATCACTAAGATCAAGGAATTGACAGAGCCGGGTAGTTCTAAGTGGAAACATAACCTAATAGACGATAATGCACATGCACATATAGGTTCAGCCCTCATAGGTGCTGATAGGGTATTTCCAATAATTAATGGCAGACTCGTGAGAGGCACTTGGCAAAACATATTCTTAGTAGAAATGGATGGTCCTAGGGCTCGTAGACACGTATTAGTGACTGTTCTTGGTGAGTGATTTAATGACTAGAATATATGTCGCCTCACCTGATGAAATAGTTGATGGATTGGTTACTGATATATACTTTGTAAGAACAAAGAAGATCCTTAAAGAGAAAAAGATTAGGAAAAAAGTACGTATGGAATTCCATACAACTAGTCTTCCCAGAGGCTATGAGTGGGCTGTATATGCTGGTCTTGAGGAAATATTACATGTGCTTAAAGGAAAACCAGTAACTGTTTACAGCTTACCAGAAGGAACTTTGTTCAAAGCAGGAGAACCGTTAATGATCATTGAAGGATATTATGATGATATAGCTGTTTACGAGACAGCACTACTCGGTATTCTACGTCACTACACAAGTATAGCTACTAGAGCAGCAAGGATCAAGAAACTAGCAAAAGATAAGAAAGTATTATTCTTCGGGCTCAGAGCTCTTCACCCAGCAATAGCACCTATGGCAGACCGAGCAGCGTACATTGGCGGTGTAGATGGTGTTTCTGGCTATATAAGTGAGAAGTACCTAGGAATTAAACCAGCTGGTACAATGCCTCACGCATTAATAATCGTGTTCGGAGACCAGGTTACAGCATGGAAAGCATTTGATGAAGTAGTAGAAGAGGATGTACCAAGGATAATGCTTGTAGATACATTTTATGATGAAAGAATAGAAGCTCTCATGGCTGCTAAAGCACTAGGAAAGAAACTCTATGGTGTGAGACTAGACACACCCAGCAGTAGAAGAGGTAATATGCGTAAAATCGTTGAGGAGGTTAGATGGACACTCGACATCAATGGATACGAATACGTAAAAATAATTGTTAGTGGAGGAGTAGGTGAAAAAGAAATCGTAGAACTCAGAGACATTGTTGATGCATTCGGTGTAGGCACTTCAATAGCTTTCCCTAAAAGTATTGATATTAGTGCAGATATTGTGGAGATATATGAAGACAATGAATGGAAACCTATAAGTAAGAGAGGAAAACTTCCTGGAGCAAAACAATTATATAGGAAGAGACCAGGTCTTAACGACTACGTAGGTCTTATGAACAAGTCCAAGCCTCCTTCAGAGGACTATGTCCCATTACTGAAGAAGTATATTGACAACGGGGTCCTTGTGGAGAAACCGCCCAGCTTAGAAGAGATCAGGAGGTATGTATTGGAACAATTGAATGAAGT
>JAMOPC010000023.1 GCA_027064845.1 Desulfurococcales archaeon
GGTGTCCTGACCTTGACAGGGTCTTTGCATGCTGCCATTTTTATCACCATTATTTTTATAGAGTGTTATGGGATATATAACTTTTACTCAATAGCAAATAATTCATTTATATTGGATAATTACATTCTATTCAAATAATTAATACTTATCTATAATTCATAAGATTTTATAATTAAACAAGTCAATATTCTTGATTCGCATATTTTTACATAGTTTTAGAAAAGAATATTTTATCTTTTATAAATTGTTATGTTATCTTATAACAGATTTCAATAGAAAAATAAGAGTATAGAGAGAAGAAAAAAGATTGAATTGATTACTTCTTGAGCTCTAAGACATCTAGTTGATATTTGCCCTCACTCATTAACCTATCCCAGAGCTTCTCTACAGTCTTATGTACTTTTTCTATAGCTTTTTCTTCGTCAAGTGTTAGGATCTTTCTATCTCTCATTATGATTCTACCATTTACTATTACTGTTCTTACATCTCTTCCTGTGAATGTATTTACTAAGTGTCCATAGACTGTCTTCTCATTCACTGGAGTAGGCGGTGTCTCTGGTTTGATTATGATCACGTCTGCTTTCTTGCCCTTCTCAATGCTTCCAAGCTCTCTTTCCACACCAAACATTTTCGCGACATTAACTGTTACCATTTCAACTATATCTTGCGGAGTAAGTATTCTTGGATCAAGATTCCATACTTTGTGTAGAAGATACGTGGTTCTCATGTTCTCGAATATGTCGAAGATATAGCCATCATCACCTATTCCAACATTTATTCCTAGCTCCATCATTCTTGGAACATTTGGTACTCCTACAGCGTTTAACATGTTACTCATCGCGTTATGAGCTACATGTGCACCGTGTTTCTTGATTATTTTCAATTCATCATCAATTGCTTGAACAACGTGTACGAGAATCACGTCGGGGCCGAGGAATCCTAGCTTCTCCATTCTCTCAATAGGTCTTAGCCCATATCTCTCTATGTTATGATATACATCTACTAATCCTTCTTCAGTATGTATAGCTAGGAGCGCACCATATTTGTTGGCTATTTCTCTAGCCATAAGGAATAAGTCATCGCTGACCGTGAAGCTTGCATGTAAGTAAATAGCGCCCTTTACTAGTTTTGATGGATCACTGTTATTCTTCTTAATGAACCTCTCGTTCTCCTTAACACCTCTTACACCCTCCTCCATGCTCCTCCTCTGTGTCGCCTCGAATGATAGTATTCCACGTATACCTACTTCGTTAACGGCCTTTTCCATAGAATCCAGTATTCCCTCTATACTGTTGGGTGCACTTATGTTGTCGAAGAAATTAGTTACACCGCTCTTAACATACATAATAGAACCGATAAGTGCTGCAGCATAAGCATCTTCGTGTGTTAACAAGACGTCGAGAGCCCACCAAATTCTCTGTAGATTCTGCATAAAGTCTGTTGGGGGATCTATTTTTGCGAACCAAGGACTTGCTCTTAGTAACGCGCCATAGAAGTGTGTATGTGCACACATGAGCCCTGGCATCACAACTCCTTTCCTTGCATCAATAACTTCTTCAGCCCTATACTTGTCGGTACCCTCTCCCTTTCCAACATCTACTATTTTATCACCATCAATAGCAACATAGCCTTCTGGTATTATTCTACGCTCCTTATCCATTGTAACAATTAATCCGTTTTTTATTAGCAAAGAGACTTTTTCAGACATTCTTAGACACCTTCCAGAACAAGTATTTCTATCAATATATTTGGTGCCGATACATTAAAAACTAAATCATTTAAACAAACAGTTTCATAGCTACATAGAGAATAATAATAGAAGAAATAAGAGAAGAGAAGAAAAAAGACTAATAGGATCACTGATCAGGAATTATTCTTGTACCAGTTTTTCCTTTAAGTGCTTCATATGCTTGTGTTAGATGTGCTATTATCGCTTGCTTGCCTCCGTTCTCAATAAATCTTATAGCTGCTAATACTTTTGGTCCCATGCTTCCTGGTTTAAAGTGTCCTTCCTCGTAATACTTCTTTGCCTCGCTAACAGTCATTACATCGATTGGTTTCTGATCAGGTTTTCCATAGTTTATGTATACCTTGTCAACATCTGTTAGGATCATGAATGTACCTGCACCTATAGCCGTAGCTAGCCTCTCTCCTGCTAAGTCTTTGTCAATTACTGCCTCGACACCATGTATTAATCCCTTATCGTTGATATAAACTGGGATTCCGCCTCCACCACTCGCTATCACAATAAATCCTTCATCTAATAATTTCTTAATAGCTTCAATTTCTACGTGTCCCTTGGGATCTGGTGATGGCACTACTCTTCTCCACCCACCACGTGGGTCGGGTTTAACTGTCCAACCAAACTCCTCTGCTAGTTTCTTGGCTTCTTCCTCATCATACCATGGACCAATGTATTTCGTGGGGTTCTTGAACGCTGGATCATTTTTATCAACTATTGTTTGCGTTACTATTGTTACTACTCCTTTAACGACTTTACCGAGAAGGCCTTTCTCTTGTAGCTTGTTGTAGAGACTCTGCTGGATCAAGTAGCCTAGCCAACCTTGGCTCATAGCACCAGCGATGTCAAGAGTCATTACTTCAAGGCCTTTGAGCTTCTTACCAGCAAGCATCCATTCAGCAATAATTCCTACTTGTGGTCCATTACCATGAGTAATAGCGACTTTGTATCCTTCCTCAAGTATCCTTACTAGAAACTCCGCACTCCTATATGCGTTCTTCCAATAATTCTCTGGAGTCCCTTTTTCTCCCTTCGTCTGAAACGCATTGCCACCGAATGCTACAACTATATACTTCTCATGCCTATCCATACATCTACACCACATACACCACTTTACATACAGATATTATTATTCAATCAAAGAAGAACTATTTTAGACTTTTTCGAACAACAAGAAGAGCATAAATTGACATAATCACAAGAAAAAC
>JAMOPC010000024.1 GCA_027064845.1 Desulfurococcales archaeon
AGAACTGGGTGTATTTCCCTCAGTCTGTCCAGGAATTTCTGTATGTTTTCTTCTGGTGAAAAACTAAGCATAACTGCTGGGTAAACTTGTTGCCCGGGCTTTAAACCAGCATCTATTAGGTTTTCTAGCGCTTTGAATTGTAGATCATAGAATCTCCTATCCGCTCCTGTTAGTTTTTCGAACTCCTCACTTGTTGTTCCTTTAAAAGAGACTCTTACAATTAGTCTTCGGTATTTTGATAATTCTTCAGCATACTGTTTATCATAACCTATTAGTATACCATTGGTTTCAAGTATGAATAGAAGATTTGTTTCCTCGAATAATTCTAGTAGAGATAATAAGTGTTTACGAGATAGCGTGGGCTCACCGCCACTTAGTCTCACGTATCTATATTTTCTTTTCTCTGCTATACTAGATAGCTTCATATAGACTACTTGTGGTGAGTAATAATGGCCTTTATTTGTGAAATAACTATATCTCCATGACCAACAGAATTTGCATCGAAGATTGCATCCTACAACATCCCCGGTAGCTATTCCACCGTACCATTTCCCGCCACGGAAACGATAATATTTCCTCTCCTCTACACCATTTACCATCCTAGTAATAGATTTGCTGACTTTTTCCGCCAGCTCTATGGGATCAAAACCTGGCATATTTCTTTCCCATACCTATTTATTCTTTGAAAAATCTAATCAAGGTAGCTTTATAATATCTGTTAGGATTACCTAATACCATGAGTGCAAACTAGGTGTAGAGGATGCGGGTAGCATTTGCTTCCAATGATGGAATACTATTGGCTGATTCTCACTTCGGAGATGCTAAATACTTCTACATATATGAAATCAACAAGGAAGGATACAAGTTTATTGAGAAAAGAGAAAACACTACAGGAGAAGAACTTGAGCATGGAGACGAGATGAAGGCACGAAGCATAGTGAGTATCCTGAGAGACGTTCATGTTCTAGTTGGTTATAGGATGGGGCCCAATGTTAACAGAATAAAGAAGCATTTTCTACCAATAGTTTCTAGACATAAGAGAATCGAGCGAAATATCGAAATCCTCAACAAGAATTACAATATTATCAGCGAGTTATATACGAAGAAAAACATTATCGTCATAATAGAGTTGGACTCAAAACTCAGGATAATTTATTAAATTCAGCAAATTCTGCCTTGATCTTACATATTATTTCCTTGTAGTCATTATCAATAGCTTTACATAATTTTCTAAGATCTCCAAGTATATGATGCTCTAGATCTTCTATCTTAGTTGCTCCATTACATATGCTTGAAATTCTTCCATGGATGTAAGAAATTGATTGAAATACTCCATTATATTTTCCCAGTAGTTCTCTAGAAATATAGTACAAGCATCTTGATCTCATAGAACAGGTCTCGCAGTGTAGTCTGGATAATAAACAATATTTCTTACTAGGGATTATTCCTTTTAAACCAATTTTTCTCAAAGCTAATTTATAATGCCTATCAATGGGTGCATAATACGTATTTCCATATACATGAAGGAGATATGCATTAATAGATT
>JAMOPC010000025.1 GCA_027064845.1 Desulfurococcales archaeon
ATCTATGGCAATAATACAGAACTACCAATTAGGATAAAATATTGTATCAATGACAACGAAATATATGTACAACTAATGGCTCCTCACGGAATAACCATAGTTAATCTACAAGACAATGGATATCAGTACATAATTACTGCAAACACTAGTAATTGGTATACGTATATGTATAATAAAACGGATCCCGATAACTCTAAGGTATACCTCCCAGAACATAACCAAGTAATTATAACATATAGAGAAAAACCAATAACTACAACCACGACGACTACGACAACAACTCAGCCTACCACAACAACTACTACACTGATAACCACAACTACGACAACTACTCAACAAATAACTACTACGACGACAACTACTACAAGTCCTTCGAAAACTACAACTACTACGACATCCGTCAGCGAAGCACAAACCGGTGTAGACTATAAGATAATAGCACTAGGAGTGCTAGGAGTATTAGTCATAGTATTGATTATAGTATTGATTAAGAAGAAGTAATTACTAAAAAACTTTTATGCTCCCCATTTTAACGGCTTATTCATAAGGTTTAGAACTATTTTTATTAAATCAACTCCTCTAATCCTATGCAATCCGCCTAGCATACACGAGTATTCATCATATTTTCTAACATGGTCTCTCCTAACACTTGGCCCAGCTATGGCGATCGGTACAGGGTCTCCAGAGTGATCTCTTACAGTACACGGTGTAGAGTGATCCGCTGCTAGTGCATAAATAGTGTTTTCTAATGGTATCTTATCTAATAGCTTTCCAAGCATTTCATCCGTTCTCTCAATGATCTCTACTTTACCCCATGGATCATTGTCGTGTCCTGCTATGTCTGGACCCTTAATATGTATATATAAGATATCATATCCCTTATCCCAAGCTTCTAATGCTGCCTTAAGGATTGAGTCAAGGTCTGTATCTAGTCTAGCAGTCGATCCCTCCGGTATTATTCCTTCTAATCCAAGAATCCTTGCAGCACCAACTACTGTTGCTTCCTCAGCTACGACAAATCCTCTAACACCGAATCTCTGCGGGAAGAGAACTAGGTCTCTTGGCACCATTCCCGCTCCTCTGGTAATAATTATGTTTCCTGGCAATAGTCCTTTCTTGATTCTCTCATTGTTTAATGGATGGTTTTTGAGTACTTGGTAAGCCCTCAATATAACTTCATTAACTATTCGTGCTGTCCTCTTTGCTTCCTCAGTGTTATCAAGTGGTTTTACTTCTTTAACAGGGTTCCCCTCCATTGCTGTGCCTGGATCGCTATCGCTTATTCTCGGGGACAAGTCTTTTCCTCTTAGAACAAGTACTACTCTATGCTCAGTTGCTGGGTAGAATTCTATCTTGACTCCATCTATTTCTTTGATCTCTTCGTTTAGTGTTTTTACTAGTTCTCTCACATACTCGCTCCTGATTCTTCCAGCTCTTCTATCTATGACTATGAGCTTACCATTTCTTTCCTCGACTGTTGCTATATTACATCTTATAGCCACGTCGCCTGGGTATAGCTTTACGCCTATGCCTGCTGCTTCTAATGGGCCTCTTCCAGGATAATACTTGTAGGGGTCGTAGCCGAAGAGTGCTATGTGTCCAGTATCTGTTCCTGGTCTTACACCTGGTTCTATTGGGTCCATTAAGCCGGTTATTCCCTCGGAGGCTATGTAGTCCATGTTGGGCTTGTTAGCTATTTCGAGTGGTGTATGGTTTCTTAGTTCTGGTACGGGTCTGTCTCCTACACCGTCTTGGATGAGTATGATAGCTCTATATGTTTGTTTGGGTTTCCACTTAGGCATTTCTATATATGCACCTATTTCTTCTTTCTTTTCTCGAATCTCTCAATAGCTCTTCTTGTTATCTCTTTAATTCCTTCTTTGATATCTATTCCTCCAACTGTTACTGGTATGTTCCAGACATATACTACTTCCTTGCCCATGGATAGAGCCATTCTCGTAGCTACATCTACAGCTGCTGCTTTCAGCTCTGTTACTAGCACATCTGCTTTGGGCAATAATTCTTCAAGGTCTTTTCTCAGTTTTGGTCTATTACTCAACCACCTAGTATATCCTATTACTTCTGCACCATACTTCTCCTCTATGTATGGAATAATTGCTTTCTCTAATGCTTCTTCAGGTGCTACGGATGCATATACTATTTTCTTGCCCCTTATATCTCCTAGGGGCTTTGGTCTAAGGACTACTTCTGAGACCATTGCTTCAGGGTTGAGTTCTTTGATTAATTCTCTGAGTTTCTCGACTTTGTCTTTATTGTATTCTTCAGCCATGGTTATGACTATGAGCTCTGAGATCTTGACACGATATGGGCCGAAGAAGCTGCTAACATGTTCTGGTGGGGTCAATGCGCTTACTACTAGTTCTGTAGCATCAGTATATACTGCTGGTACAGTTGTTCCACTGCCCTCAACTATTATGAAGTCTACTGGTAGTGTATTAGCGTATTTGACTGCTTCTACTTCTGTCGAGTAGAATGGTTTTCCAACCATTCCTCCGCCACATCTTCTGGCACCAACTGCTATTATTCCAGCCATTAATGCTTCTTCGTAATAGTCTGATGCCGCGTGTTTTCCTTTATCTGCTTCACTTAGGAGGAACTCGGGTGTTAGTTTTAGCCTGTCTCCAAAGAGTGCTGTTGGTTTCTCAGGCCCGCCTCTTGCTGCTTTTACGACGCATGGTTTTCTACCCATTTGTTTTAGAATGTATGCTGTGTACATCGATATTGCTGTTTTACCTACTCTTTTGCCCAAGCCAATACATTTTAGTGATGGGTGTTCTGCTACATCTTGGAAATCTATCGGTTTGAACTCAAAGTCTGCACCAACATATCTAACGCCTATGGCCATAAGTGCTGACGCTATCATGAATCTCTTCTCATAATCTACTACTGGTTCATCACTCATATCGATAGCTACATCTATATTATACTTCTTAGCCGTCTCTACGATCTCTTTAATAGGTGGTACTTGTTTACCTATAACTACTGGTATATCTAATGCTTTCTTCACATCCTCTGGTGTGCCTATTTTTTCTGTTCCACCTAAAAATACTGCAGCTACAAGCTCATATTCTGGATAATTTTCTCTTACATAGTTTAATGCTCCCTTTAATACAGGTATGTAGTGTTCTCCATCTATTAAGGCCATTGCCCTTAACTTACCCATGCAATCTCACCTCCCAAATTAAATACACGTGTTTATGGAAGCACGCAGGATCAATGGGAAATACATTAGACTAGATCCTTACAAGGACTCCATGATGTATCATAATATAGACTCTTTCTCCCTCGTTATAGATTGTTCTCGCTCTGTCTTGTACCCTTATCTTTTGCCCGTCTACATCGATTAGATAATCCACAATGTCTCCGAGGAACGTTGATCTAATGATCTTTCCGGGTGCAGTATTGGGTTTCTCTTCTTTAAATATATCTATGTCCGTGGGTCTAACAACAAGTATTGTTTTTCCTTCTTCCTTGACTGGCCGGGCTACTCTTAATGTGATTCTTCCTCCAAATAATGTAACTATGTATCCGTTTTCTGTTTTCTCTAGGGAATCGTATTCTATGAAATTAGCTAATCCTATAAAGTTTGCTACAAAGGAATCTGCTGGATGCTTGTATACTTCATAAGGTGTTCCTACTTGGTGTATTCTTCCTTTATTCATTACTGCGATTCTGTCTGACATAGCCATTGCTTCTGCTTGGTCATGAGTCACATAAACAACTGTGATTCCTAGTCTCTTTTGCAGGGCTCTTATCTCGAATCTCATTTCTTCTCTAAGCTTGGCATCAAGGTTGCTGAGAGGCTCGTCTAATAGTAGTACGGCTGGCTCCATTACGAGAGCTCTAGCTAAAGCCACTCTTTGCTGCTGACCACCACTAAGTTGATGTGGATAACGTTTCTCCATACCTGACAACTTGACTAGCTCTAGTACTCTTTTTACTCTTTTTTCTATTTCTTCGCGGGGCACCTTCTTGATCTTCAAAGGATAAGCAACATTGTCAAATACCGTCATGTGTGGCCAAACAGCGTAGTTTTGGAAAACCATGCCTATATTTCTTTTCTCTGGTGGGACAAAGATCTTTTTGGCTGGGGATGATACAAGCTTATCTCCGAGATAAATTTCTCCATCACTAGGGATCTCTAGTCCTGCTATCATCCTTAGAGTAGTTGTTTTACCACATCCACTAGGACCCAAGAGTGTCATGAATTCTTTATCCCTGATCTCTAGATTAATATGGTCTACTGCTACTACTTTGCCAAAGACTTTTGTTAAATTAACTAGCTTGATACCAACCATTACTCCTTACACCTCCCGGGAAACATGTATAGGGGTCATAATCCTCTAACACCCAAGCGACCAGTTATCTTGTTTATAAGGAAGTTTGCAAACATAATAACCATAGCTACTATGAAGGCTAATGCGAATGCCCAGTTGTACTGTCCCTCTTCCATTAAGTTGTATGTCGCGACGCCTATTGTTGGGTTATTGGGTGGATATAGTATGATTGATACTGTTAGTTCTCCGAGTGTTGGCATGAATACCAGTATCCATGCTGCTATTAATC
>JAMOPC010000026.1 GCA_027064845.1 Desulfurococcales archaeon
TATTCTTTGCTTTCTTCGTGGCATTGATCAGCTTGATAGTGGATGTTATCTATGCATTACTAGACCCAAGGATCAAGTACTAGTATGGGTGAGGGTGAATACTATGGAGAACCTGAGCTTGTTTTCAAGACCTCTGAAACCGTTGTTTAAACAAGTATTTGAAAAAGCACCTGGAAGATTAATGTTCTTAACAGGATTATTAATAGTCCTTGTCTTTGTAGCAATGGCTATTCTAGCCCCACTGATTAGTCCATACGACCCTACAGATATTGTTGATGATCCCTTCCTACCACCTAGTCCTAAGCATCTAATGGGTACCAACCGTATTGGTCAAGACATTTTTTCTAGAATTATTTGGGGTAGTAGAATAATTCTCTATGTAGTGTTCTTAGCAACGGTCTTGTCCATGGCTATGGGTATACCTCTCGGATTGTTATCGGGTTATATTGGCGGCAAGCTTGATAGAGCCTTGAGTATGGTAATGGATTCGATGTATAGTTTCCCAGCCCTTATCTTAGCAATAGCTATTGCGGCAGTACTTGGACCTAGTCCAACAAACACAGCTATTGCAATAGCTTTCGTCTATGTTCCCACTTATTTCCGAATGATTAGAGGACAAACTCTTAGCATCAAAGCACAACTTTATATAGATGCTGCTAGAGCATTGGGTATTCCTAATGGAAGAATTATGGTTAAACACATACTACCAAATCTTGGACATACAATACTAGTAGTATTTACTTTAAGTGTAGCAGATGCCATTCTCACAGAAGCAGGACTCAGCTATATAGGTTTGTCAGTGACTCCCCCAACACCTGATTGGGGCTACGATCTACGGGCAGGTCAACCATTCCTAATAGATGGTATGTGGTGGCTTGTATTCTTCCCTGGAATAAGCGTGATGCTCCTAGCTATGGGTTTCGCCTTGATTGGTGAGGCGTTAAGTGAGAGAATAAGTCTTGCTCAGACAAGGTGAGCAGTATGAGCTTGCTTGAGATCAGAAAGTTATCTGTGAACTATTACACTTTATCAGGAGTAGTGAATGCAGTTGATAATGTATCTTTAAGCATTGGAAAAGGTGAATGGGTAAGCATTGTTGGAGAATCTGGTTGTGGAAAATCAACATTAGCTTATAGCATCGTTAGACTAGTTCCTCCACCTGGTAAAATAGTTGATGGAGAGATACGTTTTGAAGGAAAAAATCTCTTGGAGCTGAGTAATAAGGAGTTTAGGAGACTTCTCGGTAGAGAAATAGGAGTAATACTCCAGGACCCAATGACTAGTCTAGATCCTCTTAGGAGGATCGGTGACCAATTAGCAGAAGTATATATGGTTCACGGAGTTGCTAAGAATAAAAAAGAAGCATTGAGTCTTGCTGGCGACTTATTGGAAAAAGTAGGGCTTACACGTGATAGGCTAAAGAATTATCCACACCAGCTTAGTGGAGGGCAGAGACAAAGAGTTGCAATAGCAATAGCCATGGCTCTGAAGCCTAAACTCTTAATAGCTGACGAACCAACTACGGCACTAGACGTTATTGTTCAGGAAAACATAATGGACTTGATGACTAGTTTCAAGGAAAAAGGGGTATCCATACTATTTATAACACATGATATAGCCTTAGCAGCTGAGAGAAGTGATAAAATAGCGGTTATGTATGCTGGTCATCTCGTAGAATATGGTAAAGTAGATAATGTAATAAATGACCCATTACATCCATATACTAAGGGACTTTTACAAAGCACACCAGATATATGGGGTCCGAAGAAAATAGAATCAATACCAGGATATCCACCGGATCTCAGGAATCCTCCACCAGGATGCCGGTTCTATCCTCGCTGTAATCAACGGAAGAAGATATGTGAAGAAAAGAAACCACCTGTACTCCAACTGGGTGAGCGCATGGTTATGTGTTGGTTATACTCTGGAGTATCTATGGAGGAGGATTAATGATGAGTAATGAAAAAGTATTAGAAGTATATGATCTCAAAAAATACTTTCCAGTAACAAGGACGCTAAGCGATATCTTTAGAAAAAAGAAGCAAGAATACATTAGAGCAGTTGATGGCATATCCTTCACCTTGTCAAGAGGCGAAATACTCGGATTAATAGGTGAAAGTGGTTGCGGTAAAACAACTACTGGCAGACTAATTCTTAGACTCGAGGAACCAACTAGTGGTAAAATAATTTTTATGGGCAAAGACGTAACCCACTTACCAGAAAAAGATCTAAGGCCTCTCAGAAAACATATGCAACTAATATACCAAGACCCCTACGCGAGTCTTAATCCACGGATAAAGATCGGTGAGCAGCTAGTAGAGCCTCTACTAGTACATGGATTAGCTGATCGGGATGAAGCTAGAGAAATAGTATTGAAAATGCTTGAAAGAGTAGGACTAGTGCCTCCAGAGGAATTCTATGAGAGACTACCACATCATTTATCAGGTGGGCAGAGACAACGTGTAGTAATAGCCAGAGCAATGGTTTTGAAACCTGTCTTCGTAGTAGCTGATGAACCAGTATCGATGATTGATGTATCTATGAGAGCATCTATACTTAAACTACTTGAAAAATTTAGACAAGAAGAAAAAGTCTCAATCCTATTCATAACACATGATATTAGCGTCGGTAGGATAATTGCCGATAGATTAGCAGTAATGTATCTCGGGAAAATAGTTGAGATCGGACCAACCGAGGAAGTAATTAACAATCCATATCATCCATATACAAAAGCATTAATAGATGCTGTGCCCAGCATTTATAAAAGGAAAAGATCAAAACTAAAAATTGCTGGTGAACCACCAGATCCTAGAAACCCGCCTTCTGGATGCAGATTTCATCCTAGATGCCCATTTAGAACCGAAAAATGCGATAAAATAGAACCAGAACTAATCGAGGTATCTAAAAACCATTTTGTAGCATGCATTAATCTGATAAGATAGGGATATTTCATACTATTTAGAATCTAATTATTGAAGAATTTTTTGAATTAATGGATATGAATTTTAGAAAAAAACCTTAGTTGAGGATACTTATTTTCTTCTCCATACGAGTAGGAATACCAATCCTATGATCACGATTGCAATTATTGCTCCTACTAATGTTGTATTGATTTCTGTAGATGGTTGTGTCGTGCTAGGAGTTGTTGTAGATGGCGTAGTTGTTTCTTGTGTTGTTGTCTGTGTTTGTGTTGGTGTTGTAGTTGTTGTTATTGGTGATGTTGTAGTTTTATATTGTGTTGTGGTCTGGGTTGTTGTTTGTATTTGTGATGTTGTTGTTTGTTTGGTTGTTTGAGTAGTTGTTGTAATTGTGGTCGTAGTGGTTGTCGTAGTCGTTGTTGTGGTGGTTGTAGTTGTCTGTGGGGTTGTTTCTGCTATTACTACGAGTGGTGAGAAGCTTGTGAGTGTTACTTCTACGTATCCTTCTTCTTTATTAATTGTGTCTGGTTTTATGATTTGCCACTCACCGTGGACGTAATGTGCTACTAGGATCTTTGCATTTTCTGGAGTTTTTGCTGGGTCGAAATAGAGTCTTACCTTGATCTTTGACTGAGTATTTAGTATTGGTGTTATGTCGTAGACTTTGCTTAGGTTAAAGGTGTTCTGTGGTAATTGTTTTGGTAATTGTCCAAGTATAGAAGCCCTTATTTCTCCTTTTAGTGGAGTGGTTGTGTTGGGGAATGCTATTTCGATCTTAGCGTGTTTGCCGAAGATTGATTCTATTATTTTACCATTTAAAGCAGTGTTTCTTGCTTCTACAACGACTCTTTTCGTGTGTTGTGCTTCTATTACTAGTCTTTCAGTTTTTTCGCTCATGAAGTATGCTTTGATTTCTTCTGTTTTCTCGACGGCTCTATAAGTTATTATTTTGTCTTCAATATTGTTTGCTTCAAGCACTGTTCCATTAACGACTATATAGAGGTTTTCAGCTAATGAAGCGTTTTCGGGTGTGAATATTAGTTTATTATATGTCTTGTTGTTGAGTAGTAGTTTTATTCCATCGCTTCCCTCTATTATTGCTTTGCTTCCCTCTACTGACTGATTTAGAATTTGAGGAACTATTCTTCTGTATGTAAATTGTACAGCGTATAGGTTTATTGAATAATATTCTCCGTATCCATTAATTTTTATTATGATCTTGTTCTTATCTAGAGTTATTTCTCCATCTACATGTAGCTTCTTTATTTTGGTAATTCCTTTATCGTCTATAGAGAATCCTTTTCTATAATCTCCCATCGCATTTAGGTATCCATTGATCTTGAAGTTTACTATTAATAAGTGTCCTTGGCCTTCTCCTTTAATATCTATTTTTATAGCGGCATCTACCTTTGTTGCATTAATTATGTATTCATTTATCTGATAAATTGTTTCTATTTTGTCTGTTCTAGTACTTGAGTAAGTTATTACGTACTTACCAGTAGAAGGATCATATATGGGTGGGTGTATCTGTATTCTGAATATAGACGATAGTATTTGTGCGAACATGAATAGTGTTAATTGGTCCTTTGAGTATGCTTTGAAATTCGTTGTTGTAGTTATCGTTTGTTTATCG
>JAMOPC010000027.1 GCA_027064845.1 Desulfurococcales archaeon
TTTCGAAAATCAAAGAACCAAATAGAAAGTATAAATACAGAATAGACGCATGGATCGATAACGCAGTCTTTACACCGTTAAAAGACGACTATGCAAACGTATATAGACACATCACGCATGAAAATAGGGATAAGAACATCCTTGAGATAGAGTACGTGAAATTATGGTAATAAATAAAATAAATGATCCATGTATTAAATATAATTGCCGTGGCGACACCGCCGCAGACAACAAGGTCTGTAGGCGGAGAATGAACCACGGCTACGCGCCGGAACAAACAATCTTCTAGTTCTATAAAATCCTTATTCTTCATTATGAAAATAGAAGAGATTATCATACTATTCCTCAGTAGTATATTGTTAGTTCTTATAAGGTAAGAATATTTAACAGATCTAGCTTACTAGACAATACTGGATACCATCCCTATAAATCCATTTCGTTATCGGAAATTATAAACAATGTATTATTAGTAAATAATACTACTATTGTGTGAAGAATTAATGCGTCTCGATTTGGAGTAAATAATATAGTAGTTGCAATGAACTCTGGCGGAAACACTATACTTTTTGTACCTAACGAGTCATTAGTGATTCCATCGGATTATAGAGTTGCATATAAGGCTCAAAATGGACTTACATATATATTAACCAAGAATTACACAACTGATAAGATCCATGTATGGAGCGATAAAGTGTCTGGAACTTTATGGGGGGAGAATCAAGGGACATTAATTACTACAATTGATCCACTACAAGGTTATCATGTTTCATCATTTGCTTACGACTCAGACTCTAGTATCCTTTACATAGTATGTGCTCAAGACTATGGAGAATCAGTAATACTAAAATATGATCCGTCAATATCTAATCCTCAAGGCATACAGATCGCAACAATACCGACCTCCGATAAAGTCCGATCAGCACTTGTTCATAATAATATCTTATACTATATGGACGATTTAACAGGTACATTGTATGTATACGATTTCAATACTGGTAAGAGCTGGACTATGAGTATGTTTAATACATATCCTCCAACAGTTAGAAATACACCGTCTTCAATAAAGATCATTTATAATAAGGTAGTTGTAGGCATGAATTTATATGATAACAATAACCCGGATCGCTGGCTTGTAGGAGTATCTATATATGATCCATTAACGAATACTTCTAAAGAATATGGTGTAGCAGATGTAACGAAATTTACTGGTCTAACTAGCGGTAATTCAACATTTGTGGATGTAGCATTAAATGAAAGCGGAGGATATAATGTAGGTTTTATTACAACAACTCCATTAAACAATGAATACTATAGTACAAGCTGGTATGTCTTTACACTAGAGAATACCCAGCAACAACAACCACCATCTATTTCTCCACAGCCTTCTCCGAAGGAATCATATTATTTCCTAGACAAAATCTTTACTTGGGGAGGGACTAGTTCTTATCAATTCCTCGAATACCACAGTGTTAATAATACTTTTGGATACATTACTGCACGATCAGCGAATGTTATTAATGGTGTTATTGATAACACTTCTTATGGTGTAGCAGTTGTTTCTGTAGAATATAATGACTCGTATACACCGATCTATGGATACCCAATAAATGCCACAATGATTCTTGATGAGAAACATGTTATGTATCCGCTTGGATCAATATTGATCAAGATGAATAATATCGATTACATATTATTCTACGGATATAATTTAAGCAATCATAATGCTACAATAGCTCTATACAACGTATCATCAAATACTCTACTAACATTTACTTTTCCAGAATATGGTCCGTTGATAAATGGCTTCACATATTTAGAAATATATAATGAATCCCTATTGAAATACTGGATTGTCCTCGTAGAATATAATGGTACACTTCTAAACCTAACGTATTCTATGTCAGCATCGGGACTACAATTACAACTAGATAGGATAATTGATCTAAACAACTTGGCGGCATGGAGCTCTATTGAAACTTATGGACTTGTCGACTCTTGTTCAATACCCTATCTTAACCTAACTATTATCATAAGCATTGAGCCAAATAGCACTGGTTATCCACAGCTATACATGTATGGATTCAATAGTACACCACCATATCTTGGAACACCTCAGCTAAATGATACAATATCATTTACTTCTGATTGGTCCAATTTATCCATACATGATGTACTATGTTCATATAACACTATACTAATAGGTCTATACGATAACGAGACCAAGACTTCACACATATATTCAATTAACTTAACAACCGTACCGCTAGGCGTAGCTGAAATATATAGAAATACAACAACCACAACATATAAGTTCTTCGAGACATACTCCTACGGCATATTCCTGGGCGCATCATTTGTTAACCAAACAACAGGTTATGTACAAGGCCTAGTGTTCAGCGTAGATCCATCCAAGTCATTAGTGAGAGAAATAGGACAGTTAACTTCATTAACTTCGAGTGAGGAAGTCGTACTAGCAACAGTATTAAATGATACATTTCTAGTTACTTGCGGTATATCATATGCTTCATCATCAAATCTAACACTTGCTGGTACACAGCTCAGTGCAACAACTCCTGTACCAGTTCCAGAGCCGGAGATCCATTCTATCGTGGTTCTTGCAACAACTGTAACCGTTATGAGTATTCTCCTCTATATCCGTAGGAGGAAAAGGTTAATAGGTTAAAACTATATATGTTTTTTCCTCTAAACTTCTTGTTTCCGAACAGCTAATGATAATTCTTGATATGATATAGTGAAAAATCAACTTAGCTCTCCGCATCTATATAACAAAAGTATATATAGTATAGACACGTAGACTAATGTGATATTCTGATACGAATAAAATAATTGATTACATCAAGAGCAGATCATGAAACATATATAGATTGTCCTAATAAAGGAATTTTAGAGATAACTCGAGTCTATTGATTTATACGTAATCTTGACACTGAATAAACTTTAGAACAAAAACTAAAGATGTAACCTGTTTATATATCTAATCATTGTATATATTCTCAAAAATGAGTCGAAAAGAGTCACTGAGGTTAGGGAAATACCTTGAGTAAAAAGTTCAACAGGTATATCCTTGGATATGCTTATAGTATTTTATCTAAGTATTCCTTGAAACTGGCTCTAATCGCTGTTTTGTTATGGTTGGTAGTATTACTTCTATCATTTTATTATACGCTCGTATTACGTGATTTTATCAATTATCTCACGGGACTAGTCTCGGAGACTGGGATAATTAGTTTTCGCGAGAAAATTATTGTTTTTGCAATAATTCTCGTTTTTGTATGGCTTGCAAAATATATTGTGGGTGTTTTTGCAGAGTATTTTCTTAGATCTACTGCTATTAATGCTATTAAGGGTCTTTCAAGAGAGTTTATAAATAAGATCACGTATGCTAAACCTAGATCATTGCCTGAGAAGGGGGATGTACTTGGCCGCTTTATATCTGATCTTAACAGAGTCTCGGAACTCAGTGGTCTTATACCGTCTCTGATAATACAGTTTGCAAGATTGGTAATTGGGATAGTGCTTCTCTATGTTTTAAATATTTACTTATTAATTGCGTCACTTGCCGCTCTTCCGATATATTACATCGTGTTTAGAATAAGCAGCAGGAAACTTGCTGAAGTCTCTGAAAAAGAGAGAAAAGAGTTTGCATTACTTTCATCCGCTATCAAAAATGTTATAGACTATTTCCTTCATATTAAGCTTCATCCTGTAACCAGAAGTCATCTTGGATCGAAGACTCTTAGTAAGATTAATTCTTGGAGCCAGAAACTTAGAAGAGTTATATTTTATGATGTATTCTTTAATCAAACATTTAACAATCTATATGTTGGCATTAGAATACTAGTCCTAGTTCTGGGCGGGTTTCTGATAACTATGGGTAAAGCAGATATTGGTAGCGTGATAGCGTTTAGTAACGCTATATTTAATGTCTATGAACCTGTATCAAATATGTCATATATGCTTGCTGCGCTTGGTGAATTGAAACCATATGTTGAGAGAGTAGAGGAAATTCTCGGTGTAGAAGTTGAAAACGAGGAGGAGGGTATTGAGTTAAGATGTGTTGATGAAATAATCATTAAGAATGTCGACGTAGTGGATAAAGGACGTAGAATACTCAGCAATGTTAATGCGATATTTAAGAAAGGGGAAGTTTACTCTGTAATGGGACCTACAGGGTCGGGTAAGTCTACGTTGTTGCTGACTATCGTTAGATATTATGAGCCCCAGAATGGGGAAGTTATAATAAATGGAATTGATTACCGCAAGTATAAGCTCAGATCCCTCCGTGAGAGAATAGTTTATTTACCACAATTTCCGCTTGTTTTTCGTGGGAGCTTAAGGGAAAATATTTGTCTTAATGCTCCCGTATCAGAAGAAGCTCTACAAGAAGCATTAACAGTTGCAAAAATCGATTTTGTCAAGGATCCAAATGACATAATAGATCCTGAGAAGCTAAGTGATGGACAGAAACAAAGAATTGCTCTAGCAAGAGCGCTAATCTTCAAGCCAGACGTC
>JAMOPC010000028.1 GCA_027064845.1 Desulfurococcales archaeon
ATATTGTTCTAAAAGATCCTTTCCTAATTGCATTGAAGTATAAATCATATAGTAATAATATCTTGTAATAAGCATAGAAACGACTTAATACATTTCCAGACAAAGATGTACTGGGAACTTGAACTATTACAGTAGTAGTGTATCTTTCAGGATCCCTACTAAGTATTTCGATTATTTTCAAAGAAACCCCTAGATCAAAACCAGTTTCTCCATTAATTAGTAACGTTAAATGATCTTCTTCAAAATTAATATTTTTCAAGAAATAGCTTGCAAGCTTGTACACATACATTATACTTTCATAGCCTTTGTAAATAGGAGATCTAAACTCTGGAATACCTATGTCTTCTACAATCAATTGTCTTATGTTCTTGATATTCTCATATTCTCTGATACGATAAGGTGATACAATAATTAAGGATTCACCAACAATGCTACTCATTATTTTATCCAACATGCCGTAGAAAATTACTTTCAATTTATTTAATCACCAGTAAATAATACCTTGTTCACGAGTTTATCTATAGTGTGGACAACTAGTTTTTCTAAATTAGGAATATTCTGCATTAATATTTCAAGGCGTTTGATCAATGAATCCCAGAGATCAAGTACGTCTTTCCTACCATAATATTTTAGAACTTCGAGATATTTCTCAACTACATAGAGTTTAATGAGAACCTTGTTCTCTTTTAAATCACCAACTACAATATCTGGTGGTATCAATACATTATTTTCTGTATAGTATTGGATATCTCTTACATTTGTAATATCTAGACCTATTCTTGCTAAAGCTGCTTTAATGGCTTGTTTAGAAGCATCTAATAGGCTTTTTCTACACTCAATGTTGTAAGATTGTTCGTATATTTTGTCATCATTATAGTATACTATGAACACAATGTTCTTTAAACAAACATTTTTCAACGCAACTTTATACCTACCTATAAGAACATCTTTATAGAAAATTTCAAGCATACTAGTATGAGAACTTACAGGAATAATTTCTACATAATAATAATATGTTGTACTTATAATATTACTTACACGCATAGACTCTCCAGGATATATCCTAACAGAAAAATCTGGTTTACCAAAAATCTTTACCCGAATAATTTCATCTCCATCCAAGCTTATGAGTTTATTATCGAATGAGCATTTATGTTCACTAGTTCCTGATACTACATATAGATCAATGCTTACTAACGGGTATTTCGTAATCAAAAGCCCTGATAGAAGACTCACAAAAGAACCTAAAATGATATATTTAACATATTTGGTAAAAGCAACTATTTCAACAGATGAATATATACCATACATAATCACAATAAGAGAACAAACAACGACAATAACACTTAATATAAATGAGTACCTACCAAGAAAACCAACAATACCCATAACTAAACGCTCTTTTCTTATAGAATATACAAAGACTATTATGAACAAAACAAGTAGAAAAAGCGGAGTAATAATGTGTATCACAGCATTATTTAAAGAACCAATTTCAATGAAAACCGAGGCGAGAAAATCAACAGTATTTACTGGTGTATATCCAAAATAAAACAAAATCATAAACAAAGCCAATATCCCTAAAACAAATCCTCTGAAGAAAACTGAAAATACAAATGTATATAACTTACTATTCATCTCCTACACCGAGACCCCAAGCTATTCTTATAAAAATACCTTAGCTCATAGAAATATAACTCTTACAATAAACAAAAAACTTATTTCTCCTTAATAAGCTCCCTATGCCTAGCGGCAGCTTTAGGAAATCTCTTTTCAAACAATGCTTGTGTTTTCTCAGTATCAAGATCCCATCTACGCTCATCCTGATAGAAATTCATATATGGAATACCATATTTCCTAACGCTGGATGGTAAAATAATATATGTTATAATTTTATCAATTAAACCATCATTAAGAAGTTGATAAAAGAAAGAAATAATAGGATCAAAACCTTTTAAAGGCTTTATCAACGCTGTATGGAGAACATATCTATGTCTACCTCTAATACTTGTATATTGCATACCCATAGAGAGTTCTAAACTAGGTATAAAACGTAGTAGTGACAAGAATACTCTTCTATTCTTTGTCTCTATGATAATATCGTAGAAGACTTTGAATAACCTGTAAAACATTCCAGCCTTCAAATAAATACCTCTAAGCATTTGTCGATTAATAACATGAGAATACAAATGTTTATTTAAAGTTTTTAAGGGAATACCAAGTTTCTTAGCCAAAACATATAAATTACTAAAAGCATCTAATTCAAACTCTTTGACAAGCAAAAGATCTACCATATCACCAGGCATATTAAATGTTGGTTCATCTTCTTCGATAGAATTAACATCTATTTCATTATATATCTTATCAAACATCTGTATTAATTCATCAACTCTATATCCTCTTATAAGAGGATGCTCATCAAATGTATAACGAGATAGAGCTGGCTGAAGCCTCATATTATTTTCGTAAACAACAAAATAAATATTCTCGTTAGAAGGAACTATTTCTTTAATTGCTTTCATAATGTGATAAGACAACTCTCTCCTAAAATTAAACGGTAAATAATACGATATTACCGTTCCCACAGGTATAGATGTGTGAGCAAAAAATCTCAGCCAATCTTTATACTTAAGCTTATCCAATGTTATAAGATAATTACTTATAATTACATGCATATTCATAAGACCTAAATTTCTGAAATCAGGATGAGCTGAAAAACTTATACCTTGATTTCTAAGCTTTTCAACTAGATTCGAGATCGAATACTGTCTAAACCCAAGTTCTTTTTCTATAGCTGTATAATATCCAATATTTGCAATGTACTTAAGTGAATCTATAAATGCCCCTATTCTACGGTCAGATAATATCTTGTTAAATGATTTAAATACCTGCCCTAACATTTCTCTTATACCACTTTTACGGAATAATCCATGAATATATATTCCAGTATCTTACTATTAAATTATTATAACAGATAACAATACTATTTAAATATTGAAAACAGATTCTTCCAATAAATAAGGTGAAACACAAAAATGGAAATAAAAACTATCGATCAAGAGAAATTATTCAAAGGATTAAGGTTCGATGTTATTAGGAAAAAAATAAGGATCAATGAAAGAATTGTTGAGAGAGATGTCGTTGTTTTTCCTGATAGTGTAATTATACTTCCAGTTCTGAGATCTGATCAGATCATTCTTATTCGTCAATATAGAGCAGCCATAGATGATTTTATTTATGAAGTACCCGCAGGTGTTGTCGAAGAAGGAGAATCAATTAGAGATGCTGCAATTAGAGAATTAATAGAAGAGACAGGCTATGAACCACGTGAATTAATTGATGTAGGGATATATTACCCGACACCAGGATATAGTACAGAGAGAATGCATTTCTTTATTGCGAGACAACTCGAATATGTAGGGATGGCTCCTGAACCATATGAGGTTATTACTCCAATTGTTGTTTCCGTTAAGGACGCTATTCAAATGATAAAATCAAATGAAATACGAGACCTTAAATCCGCTATGCTTATACTTTATTACGCTCATTATATGTGGAAAAGAAAAGAGGGAGAAGACTAATTATGTTAGACGAAAAGAGTAAGTTGAAAAGAATACTTGATATAAAAGTCTACTTTGAAGGACCAAGTGACTGGACTACTCGTGAATACATAGACATAATTGACAATTACCTAATGGAACGCCTCCCAGTAATGCTAAATAATGCTTTAGAAGCCTATGGTTATGAAGCCTCTGTTCTCGAAGATAAAACCTTATGTGATATTGTTGAAGAGGAAAGACCAGGTTGTAAACATACTTTAGTTGTTGCAATTTATTCTGCTGGCAGCTCGAAGCCTGTTTATTACGTTATATATAGGTATAGGAAAGGAGATAATACTTATGAGTTCTTCTTAGAAGAAGTTTTGGAGTCGAAAACTATTTAAAGGTTTATATTTTTTACCTTCATGATCACACCCTTTCTCATTAGGAAAACATAGAGATACTAGTTTTACGAATAGTATATTTGGTGAAAAATATGAACGCAAACACTCTCAGGAAATTAATCAAAGCCGTAAAAATAATTGCATTAGTATTACCGATAATTGCTGTAGCAATATCAATAGCGGGTTCTTCAAATAAGCCTGGCGGCGATCCAATAGACGATGACCCTGTACCTTTCTAAGATCTTTTTAATATCAAAATAATTATTTAATTAAAATATTTTTAATTAAATTCATCCTAGTTTCTCAGTTAAAAATTGAAAAATTAAAGGTCTATTAGAATCTGTTCTTAGTTAGTTTTTAATAGCTTTGATTATGATTATTGGTTTTTGGATTAGTTTCTGTTTATTTAGAGGGATCGATATGTCTAGTGTGCTTAGGGTTAGACCGACTAAGATCGAGCTTATTAGGTTGAAGCGGAGAAGAGAGCTTGCTAAGAAAGTGCATAAGATTTTGAGAGAGAGATTGACTATTTTGGTTAATGAGTTTTTATCGCGTGTTAGGATTGCGTAT
>JAMOPC010000029.1 GCA_027064845.1 Desulfurococcales archaeon
CATTTAGAAACATATCTATGTGGTAATAAGCTTAGGGAAATTGATCGCATAGTTGATGACGGGTTTCAGAGTCTTTCCATAAAAGCTGGTGTTGGAGGAAAAAGTATTATTGAAACTAAAAACAGTGGGAAAGATGATAGAAAAATTGTATGTGATATATGCTCTAGACTGATGGTAGGTGTTCCTGAGGAAGAAGTCCGTGGAAACAGTTTTATTCTACACGTAGCTAGAGATGAGAGAAATATTTGTGCTTATGACTTGTTTTATCGTTTCCTAGGTAGAACTCTAAATTCTCCAATGATAATATCTGTGATGGCGGTAGGGGGTATACCAGTAAATAAAGGTATTCTAGAACATGATAAGGATGCTGTAACTGGTTCTTTCTCAGTCTCTGATAATAAATATGAAGCATCAATCGAATATGTTGCCATCAGGCATCCACACGATGGAGGACAAGGAAGTAAATGCATATCTCTGGACGATGTAATGGTGTTAACGCTGAGAGTTAGGGGAGAATCAGATATACTCATAAACTATCTAGTCATTGGAGTAGGTTCTAAGAGACAATTACTTGAACCCCTAGTATCTAAGTATAGGGATTGCTCTAATAGGAAGGACAAATTCACATGCATCCACGAATTGTTTGAGAATTATAACAATTTACTTAGAGAACACATTGTCAAAATACTATCTGACATAAAGGAATCAATGAATACAAGACGAAGTCTGCAGGATAGATTTATGTTTGTAAAACAATTTTTAGAATCAATACTAGGTATGAATCCTTGGGGAGGGGTAGTCCCTATTCTATGGAAACCAGTTATCATTAGTCCCATGATCGATTATGAATTGACGCTTCTCAATCTTGATGGTGAAACAAGTGTCCTTAACCTAGACACTGTTGCATCAAGATCAACTAGTCTATGGATAGGGTTTATAAGAAGTGATGGGGATAGGTTTGGTACATTTACTAGCATTAGTAAATTATATAGCGAGCTAGGGGAAAAAGTATATGATCTTAAGAAGCTCATTGACAAATATATGGCGTCTAATAATATTCGGAGTCCAGAGGATCTAAGGAATACGCCCCTAGAATATGTATGGGACTCCATAGTTGAGCAGAACATTCACAAAATATTAAGGAATACCTTGATCTTACAGGCATTACTTGGCCAGAAGCTGTTAGTAATATATGTTGGCGGCGATGAAAACTATTTCATTTCTCCAATTATCGGAGATAATCCAGCACAAAGGATAAGTTCTCTACTCAATATAATCACTAGCTTTAGAGACTTATTATTATACATTGCTAGTAAGTCGTTAAGAGACCTCGGGCTAAAAGCTTCTTTTGAGGCTTTACAGAGTATTCTTGTTGAGAAGAAAATTGCTACGCTATCCTCCGCAATTATTTTTTCATCACCTAAGTTCCCAGCATATTTTGTAACAAAACTACTAGACCAATGCGTTGAATTATCTAAGGAAGCTGGTAGAGACGCTGTATTAATCTATACTATAGGTAATGTAGTAATGGATTATCCAAGCACTTATTGGCTTAGGATCCCCATAGTTGGAATAATACCTAATACATATCGTGGAAATACTGTAAAAGACCTGATTAGAAACGCGTATCTTACATATTATTATCACCCAGAACTAATTGATTTAGAGAAACACGTCCTCGACTACTGTAGGAGGAGAAATATAGATTTATCAAAGTGTTTAGATGAAGTCGATGAAATACTTGAATCAATATATGCTCTCAGCAGAGCCTATAGACCACTTGATGAACTATCAAAGGCTGTCGCGATGTTAAATCCTAGGAGACAGTTCTATGCATCTTTTGAGACTGTACGACATATTGAAAGAGGTGTGTAGTTAATGAAGCTTTATTCGCTACTTGCCCATATAGAAAGACTAACTGTTTCCGAACCATTTGGCGGCATAACCCAAGCTACTTATAGATACTCATTAGACTATGTACCCGCATCACAAGTTTATGGATTAATACTCAAATCCATAATTATAGATAAACTCGTACCGAGCGAAAAAGTGGATAAGGCAAATACTATCCAAATACTTGATCACCTACTAGAATATGAGAGGGAAATTATCGAAGTTAACCCAATGATTATGTATGATCAACAATACTCAAGGGAAATACTAGAAAATCTATCTAAGCACATAGATGAAATAGACGATAATATTTATAGGATCCTCGGACAACCGAGTATATTGAGTGGATTAATAGAAACACCAAAGCCTATCAGGAAAATGTATGGTCTTAATTGTAGCTTTATACCTCTAGGCTTATTACCATTCCTAGGACTAATTCTCCCGGATAAGGAAATAATTGATAAGATAAACAACATATGTAATAAATACAGTATCTCAGTAGCGAGGAGGCTTAGAGCAGGTATAATCATTGATCGTATGAGGAAATCTTCTCTCCCAGGACTATTCTATGCTTACCAATATAGCATCCCAACTATAAAGAACTATATAACGACAATTTCTACAGAATATAATTTAGAGAGAGTTAAGGGACTCATAGAATTCCTTGGAGTAGGATATAAGAAGTCTATAAATAAATCCTTTGAGAAAATACTCATTAATAGACTGTCTCTCGGTAAATGGAGAACAGTTAGAGAGACCTTATACAACTTTACCAAGATTGTATCAGAAACTCTTACCAATAAATACTATAGTACCGGACTCATCATATACGCATTTGATAATACCCTATTTCCCATAGTATCCAATATTAATAATAAATTATTGTTCCTATGGATAAACGGTTCTCCAAAGATATATCTTGAAATAACAAATACTTTCTATCATGTATCACACAATAGAAGTAATAACACCGATGATATGAGAATACATTTGTGTAAGAAGAATAGTTATGCTGTACTAAAATACGATGATCCTAGAGATTTATTAAACGATATAGATGCTATACATGAATTGTTTGAGATCGACAAATCCAAGATCAAAATTAGTAAAGTTATTAATGGTAGAACCCATAAACCTAGTAATACTGAATGTGATCTTGTTTTTAATAAATTGATTAAATCCATGATAAACTTAATACTCATACCCATACCTATAGGGTGATGAATCATTACATATAATGATTTAGTCCCAGAAGAAATACCATACACCATTAAAACTATTACACCTCTCCATATTGGTGGCGAGAGGGGAATTAAACCAGCATTAATCGATCTTAAGGTTGAAAGGAGGATAATAATTAGTAATAATGTATATAAGGAGGTTCCTGTCATACCAGGATCAACTATTAAGGGCATATTACGACATACCTATGAAGAGCTTTTAAGATACAAGGTACTAGACCGTATCATAAATAATGGTGATGTAAATGATACTATATCAGATATCATAGCCTCATCCCTAAGCATAGTAATCTATGGGCTTAAAACCATATTTGGTATGGATGTAAGGGATTCAATAAATTATTTGATTAGACTCATTGGACGTGAACAACAAGTTATTACTGAAGACATATTATCAATATATAGTGGTCTAAGAACCGATCTTACTCTGGGAGATATTGAGGAAAAGGTTGAAAAGAAACTACAAGAAAGAATCAATAGCTTGATCGGATCGGCACCAAGTAGTTACGAGGAAGAAATAACTAAATTATCTAAGATAAGCGTATCTCAACTAGTATCATTTACACCATTTATAAGTGATCCTGTTTCCCCAGTATTCTCATGCATATCCGATACAGCTCTAATAGACTTACCCAATGACCGTAACGTAGCCTCTAGGTATTTATTAAGTATAGCTCTTGGTAGGAAATACCCATTAGTCATGGAGGTATGCCCTGTTTGTCTCCTATTCGGTGCGCCTGGGAGGTCTTCTCCGCTAAGATTCCTAGACGCCTTACCAGATAATCTCGGTTCAACAACATTACCTATTAGAACAAGAGTATCCATTGATAGAAACACGTTAACAGCTAAGAAGGGTAAATTATATACACTAGAGTATATTCCTCCAGGCACTATTTTTAGGGGATCCATATATGTAGTGAAAAACATGCTACATCCAATATATAGGGATAAATACAAGCAGATCCTACTACTTCTGCTCAAAATTGTTCAGAAAAGAATGATCGGGGGATTGAAGACAACTGGTATGGGAGTTATAGAAGCTGATATATCTATGCAAGAAGGTGATCCCAGTACAGATGCCATAGAAGATTTATTCAATAAATATATAGAGATATTGAAGAAATCTCTAAGCAACTCTAAGAAAGAAGCAATAAAAGGCATTATTAAGAATAAACTTGAGGCATTTGGCCATGATAAAGACGATATACAAAAGGTTATTGATTCCATTGAGAAGTCCATGAAGATTCTCGGTAGCGTAATCAATAAATTAGAAAAAAACTGCTAGGGCGATAAATATGAAGATTTCTCCACATACCCTTATCCTGATCAAATATAGGCTAGAAGACCCGGATATAAGAAATAGAGTATTT
>JAMOPC010000030.1 GCA_027064845.1 Desulfurococcales archaeon
GTAGTAATACATGGATTGATAAAGATCATAAAATTGTTTATGCAAACATAACAATGGATGAATACCTAGCAGGAGATTAAGCAGTATTCGTCCTATCAGGACAACCCATGAAAGTAGGAGGAAAAATAACCGTACCAAACACACCAGAACACACAGACACAGACACACTAACAATAATCATAGCAACACTAACAACAATCCTAACAACAACAATAATAACAAAACAATCAAGAAAAAATAACAATTTTTTACAACATTATTTCTATATTTCTATTAAATCTATTCTTACCGATAATACTTCTTAAATTATTCTTCTAATGAATTAATAATTAATATTGAAAAAATATCCACTAATTCCCAATATTAACTATACTCATTAATGGTAAGTAATATTCTTAAACTGAGTGGGAAAGTTCAATCCTAAAGACTCACCTAAAATCGTGAAGGCCCTAGATAAGCATAAGATACACGCTATACCATTAGAGGTTATAGAAAAGATCGAGATCGAATTGGTAAAATCAAGTTCTTCGCACTTAGAACAAAGAAAGGATACATAACGATACATAATAGAGACAAGCAGCTGATAAAAATAGTTGGTCATTATTACTTCCCTTATAAACGTGATGTAGAATCGTTCAACAAGTTATTCCCCAATAAAGTTATAGCTTTTAGACAATAAATGATCCAAACCTAATAAGAATGGTTTGGATTTTGTAGTAGTTATGATTCTAGACGAAATCACTGTGTTAAAATCTTTGAGAGATTAATGATATGTTTATGATTTTAGATAGGTATTTGACCAGACTCCGCTGGTATAGTCATTGCTACTATTTTCTCTAATGTCGAGTTACTGGGTTTCTTTAAGTCATTTTTCCGAATTATTGGTAGGGGCTATATCACGGTTATTGGTATTTCGACCTTAGATGATCTTAGGAAGCCTTTTTTATACGAGATTCGTAGTATCCATTCTGACCCGCTGTCGTGGTGTTTGAAGCTTGGGTATCCGTTTGGGGGAATTTCTAGTTCTATTTCGATATTGAAGGGTGTGTTTTCTGTAAGTTTTATGTCTTTGGCCACTACTATGGATTTATGTGTTTTTTCGTGCTTGGGTTCTTTGCATTGCTCTGCAGATGGGTCTATGTCGCGTTCTCGTATATAGAGTTTGTTTATTAATTCTACCTGTATTTCCTTACAATCAAGTTCTCCTCTTCTGGAGAAGAATTGCAGATGAATTTTAGAGAATCCACCCAAGGGTATATACCTTGGTATTTTCGCAATTACTAATAGATCGTCTCCACTATATTTTGCTTCTTCAACTGGTCCAGGTAACGATGGTCTCTTAATATTCACAGTTTTTTCTGCCTTCGTTCTACGCAGAAATCCAGGAATCTCGGACTCTATTTTCCACTCTACACGATACGCGCCATAATCTCCGGGTACAGGAATACCTATCAATGGCGGAGTCTTAACTATGAATTCATGTTTTCCTTTTCCAGGCTTTGTTTTCTCCAAGAGTATTTCTTCATGGTCTTTTAAGAAGAAATAATAATCTCTATCTCGGGGCTCTTCGCTTTCATTTCCTTCTTCGTCTCTTTCTTTGTACCAACAAACAGTTCTGCCAACAACATATGCGTGTAGTCTTGTCTTTAACTGCTTGATCTCCTTGTCTTTCTTCACTTCAAGTATTACTTTGTACTCAACTGGTTCGTCGTAGGAGTATTCTTGCTTGAGAGGAATAATATCTAGTTTAAAAGCGGGTCCGAATATCATTACTTCTCACTCATAATTACTCTACTACCAATTAAGAGATATGAATAATATATCTTCCTATCACAACTAATGAATAAATACTTTTCTAACAAACAGTGTTATTTATTTGACTTATTAGGATAGTAGTTATGATAAATATAACGTATTGCCACTATTATAAAGCTAAAAGTATTCGTCAGAATAAAATAATGATATAAACGGAAAACTCCCATACATTACCTCGTTGATCTATTATATTGCCGCACAAGTTGTTTTCACAAACAAAGACCCCGAAGAAGCCGAGAAAACCCTTCTTTTACTAATAAACTAAACTCTCCATAAGCTACACATAATAAACATAGCTACAGATTAAGTGGTAACAAGGTCTCACTATAGTTCTCTTATTGTTAAATAATATTTATAATCACTCATGAAGGCAAAGAAAACAAAATAATATTGCTGACTAGTAGAAGCTACTATCTCGACTGGAATGTAGTGGAAAAAGAATGAAGTATTAATCCCTCGTAGAACCTATTACAATCCACTTGAGGAATAATAGTAATCCACAGATCCCTACTAGGAAGAATAAAATCGTCAATAACATAACGGGTGTCTCCATCTCCGGCTTAGTTATCATGTCCTCTGTAGCTAATCTATATGCTCCATAGAGTCCTCCAATACCAATGAAGAAGCCCAACGCACCGAAGGCTCTAGTGGACCTCTCCCCAAGTCTGCCCGGAAACATTGCAGGTATAAATGAACCTAGACCTAATAACAACAATACTATCGCCATAAGCCCGGCAAACTCTGGATCAACCTCAAACAGTGATACTATAACAGCTAAGTATACAAATAAGCTAATTATACCTATTATCCTCAAAAGTGCATTAAAAACAGTCAAATCCTCTCACCCCTCCCAATTAGCGTTATTTTCTCGCATTAGAATTGATCTATTAATAGATGTTCGTGACATATGTTTGTGTGTCCAGAGGTATTTTCTACATATATTTTCAAGATCCTCGCTCACAACCCATAATGAGCGAGCATAAAATAGAGCCCTTCACTACTCACATCAATAACACGTCCAATATTTTTTCATAGTTATATTTTGTACAAATAAGTGTATAAATATTCCCAACCCACTGTCCAAATAGAGAATTCAACAGCAGAGATCTTGCTCACCTGCGATAATAGAGAAGATCCAAAAACCACTCATTTGACGAAGAACGTGTACACGCAAATGCGATACTGAGCTATTGTTGGCTAAGCACATCGATCGGTATTTCTAGCTGTACACCATTGGGGAACTCTGTGACCAAGATATATTTGCCTGGTTTCAGCTTGATCATTACTAGTACTTGGTAGTACATGCCTTGCTTCTCGACCGGGATCCTAGCCTCAGCGACTAGGACACTTGTACTTGTATCTATTATCTTGAACGTAAATACTACTGCATCTTTTCCACTGCTTGGTGTGAACATCCATGCCCATGCCCTTATAGCACCACATCCTGACTCATTCGCTACTACTTTGTCTTTATCAACAAGCAATGCGTATGAGCGGGTCGAGTTCTTTGCATATATCCAATTAGTTGTATCAACTGGCTTAGTACTCGTGGGCATTATCACGGCTTCCTCACCGCTAAGCATCACCAACCCAATAGATAGATCGAATTCCCCCCTACCACTCGCTCTCCACGAAAGTATCAAGGTAACATTATATGTTCCTGGCTCAACTCTCAATGGCCTATCATATCCAGGTATAATCATTTGAACCCTATAGCATGTTTCGTTTACGCTTAGTATGCAAGGCATATCAATGATATATTTCTTCGCATCATTAACAGATACAAGTACTACCTTACCATTTAACATGAGATGCATTTTCCCAGATACATTAGATGATACTGGTTTAAACAACACATATGCTGTATCCTCTGGTACAGATACAGTAGTAATGTTTTTAAAAAACACAGTATCTGACGGAGTCTTTATCTCAACCCTGACATTCACGATTTTCGCGAAAACATCCCCCTCCCCAGTGTTTCCACCAACATCTACTACACCATGCACTTTGAAAAGTGGAGTAGACATAGAAAGATAAAGCGATGCAACGGCAATGGCACAAACTAATGCAGCTATAACTAGTATTAGTAGAGATGATCTCTTCACTTATATTCACCTCTGACAAAATACTCGGTTAAAATACCGTATAAAACGAATTCAAGAAAAGAGTGTTCGAAAAACTGTATGGTATGTTCACATACTCGTAGTACCAAGGATCACGAAATTACACCTTCAAATCGTTACCTTATATTAAATATACTTATTACAATTACTGATGATATTTAATGTTTTTAAACTAAGAATAACAAACCTAAGATCATTAAAATAATAATTGGTGAGACTCTTTGTCTCGTGTTCTTGTTCTTGGAGCTGCTGGTGCTGTTGGTAGAGCATGTTCTTATTTTCTCATAAAATCTAATGCATTCGATGAAATAATTCCCCACATAAAAGAATTAATCTGTTTCTTAGATGGATGATTAGAGACGAGTACCCCGATCTAGGTTTATGGTCAAAGCTTATTGATAAAAAGCGTCTCTTAATTCCTCTTGGAACAGAAATTGCAAGAACTGTTCCCAGGATATTTTTAGGCGAGATTAGAGAGTTGCCCAAGAATAGGAGAAGTGTCTTTCTAATTACAAGTATTCTC
>JAMOPC010000031.1 GCA_027064845.1 Desulfurococcales archaeon
TATTATTTGGAGAATAGAGAAAAATGCTACAAGCCCTCTCGTCGTTACGACATAATATTCATTATTTTTCTTTTTGATCTTCTTCAGTAATCCGCGATCAACTAATTTATTTACAAGACGAGGATTTAATCTCTTGAAAGTCTTAGGCTTAATTATGTCATTTAATCTACATATTTTCTCGTTGAAATACATGTGTTCTAAAGCATTCAACAATATCTCGTACTCTATGTTATATAAAGAGAAATACGAGGGCCAATCTACCCTGTTTCCCTGAAAACTATAAATCAAAATATCAGCACCCAGTATAAAAGATATTGTTACGAACTCAATAAATTGTTTTTATCATACTCAATATCATTATTATCGAAAATTTTCAAAAAACAATAATTGTTATGTACCTACGTTTTTGATTTATATCATATTTAGCATACATAATATTTTATTTAATACTTGTAATTTACATATTAGATAATCGATAACACTGTTTTGGTGAACATATAATGGTCGATCCCAGAGTCTCAAATCTTGCTAAACTTATCGTTAAGTACTGTATTGAAGCTAGAAAAGGAGACGAAGTTGTAATAAATGCTGGTATACCAGCTATTCCTCTAGTTAGGGAAATAGTGAGGTTCTTAGTAGAGGAAAACGCGTATCCATTATTTATCACATTAAGTGACGAATCGATTAGTGAAGCATTCTACAAATATGCTGGAAAAGACGTATTATCACATGTAAGTCCTCTAGAGAAAACAATTATTGAGAAAATAGATGCAAGTATTTCAATTATATCACCCACACATACCAAAGCACTAGCAAGCATTGATCCAGAAAAGATCAAGGTAAGGAGAGCTGCTAGGATAGAGTTAAGCAAGATATTCATGGAGAGAAGCGCCAAAGGAGAATTAAGATGGACTGTAACAGCTTATCCTACCCGTGCATTGGCTCAAGAAGCTGGCATGTCTATAATTGATTATGAAGACTTCGTCTATCATGCTACTTATGCAGATATACCAGACCCAGTGAAGAAGTGGATGGAGATAAAGGAAAAGCAACAGAAAATAGCTGATTTCTTAAACAAGGTATCAGAGCTCAAATACGAGGGACCAGGTATTCAGCTTTATCTCAGAGTAGATGGTAGGAAATGGATAAATGATGATGGTAAAAACAATATGCCAGGCGGAGAGGTATTCTCTGCACCAATAGAGGATAGCGTTGAGGGATACGTTGAGTTTGACTATCCAGCTATTTGGAGTGGTGTAGAAGTTGAAGGAGTAAAACTAGTATTCAGAAAAGGTGTTGTTATAGAAGCAAAGGCTAGGAGAGGCGAGGAATTCTTAAAGAAAATGTTAGAGACAGATGAGGGAGCTAAGAGACTAGGGGAAATAGCTTTTGGACTAAACTATAACATCAATAGATTTACAAAAGAAATACTCTTCGATGAGAAAATAGGTGGGACTATACATATGGCTTTGGGAGCAGCATATCCTGAAACAGGCGGCAAGAATGTTTCAGCAATACATTGGGATATGATCAAGGATATGCGCAGACATAAAGTCTATGCAGATGGAGACCTTGTGTACGAGAATGGTTATTTTCATGAAGACATCATATAGCCTTATTTTAATCAATACCTCTAGCTCTTAATGCATCAACTATTGTATTTATACGTAGAACCATAAGTCTTATTCCTTCAAATACTATGAGAAAATGATTAAGTATATTCCATCCGAGTTCCCATCCCCTTATCCTTTTTGATTCAATAATCTCGTTTAATTCTGCTACAATATTGTGTAGCATAAGTAATGCTAGTGTAATAATATTTCTTCCAAAGACGTCATATATTTGCTGGATCGGAGTCGTTGCATAGAATAATAGGATTACTAAAAAGCTCGAGTATCCAAATAGTAGTAGTGAAATAATTTTTGGAGTAAGAGTTCCTGCCAAATAATCTATTAGAATAATAAGCGTTGTTGGGGGTAAGTAGATTAACAGACTCTCACCTATAATTTTAAACTCTTTTATTAACGTGAACACAGAGATCGAGAATACTATTATTGTTATGTAAATGAGGTTGTTCATAAAAACAAATGATAAGGCAGTAACTATGAGTAGAACTAATTTAAAGATTAACGCTTTTTTAGAATGTAAAATTGTTTTCCGATGCTGTAATTTATACGCCTCAAGTATGACTGCCACAAATAATCCGCCTCGTTAATACTCCTGCGCTAGATAATTTGTCATCATCTAGTTGTTTCCAATCACCTATCTCTAGTCTTTTGTTTTTCTTTATTAACAAGTATTTATCTGGCTTAACATTATCTAATAATGTCACTAAATGCGTAGATATGATAACTAGTTTATTCTTTTTCTTAGCCCGCTTAATAATCTCTATGAGTGCAACAGCGCCATCATAGTCGAGTTCATTAAAGGGTTCGTCAAGTAACCATATAGGCTGATCGGCTACAAGCACACTTGCTAAGCTCACTCTCTTAGCCTCTCCCCCGCTCAGAGTATATGGGTCTCGATCATAGAGTTTTTTATCAACAAGCATTTCTACTATTTCCCAGTCTCCTTCAAGACCAGTTGTTCTCAGTATGAATTTGATCTCGTCAATTACTCTTGCTTCGATGAATCCATAATATGGGTTTTGCCAAGTATAACCTATGATTTTAGCAGCTTCTCTTCTTTTCAGACGATAAGGTTCTTGATCATTAACTAGTATTTTTCCACTTAGTGGTTTTATGAGTCCAGCGATAGTTTTTAGAAGAGTTGTTTTACCAGCCCCATTTGCTCCTAGCAGAACATATATCCCATTGCTTAGCTTGAAAAAAATATTTGTTAAGAGAGGTGATGTATAACCTATTGACAAGTTTTCTGCTATTATTTTATTCATTTTGCCATCCTCTTCGCATATGCTGTATAAATTATCGTTCCACCTATTCCTACACTTATTGCTTCACCAATTAATACATACAATACGACTGGAAACGGTATTCCAAATACGAGATGCAACTCACCGTACCCTATGATCAATGTTATGGCAAGAATTGCTCCCGCAACAGCAATTATTAAACCATATAGCTTTCCATAACTAATTCTCTTAGCAAAGTATACTATTAATGCTGCAACGAAATTCGCTATCGGCCCGAATATCCAGTCAATATAACCAAATGGGCTAGCAAGATTGCCAAGAAACCCTCCAATGGTAAGTCCAATAACAGCGTCCATACCAAATCCTGGTAGAAAAGGCAATATCAGCATTGCATCACTAATCCTCACTTGTATCTCTCCATACGATAATGGCCCTAATACTATTGTTAAACCCGTATAGATAGCAGCAATAACAGCAGCTTTAACACCAAATATAGTTAGCTTACTCATTCTTTTCTCACCCTTGCTATTCTACAAGATTCTCTTATATACGAGATTAACGATTGATTATAAGCTTAACGATTATATTATATTTAGAAGGCGGAGATATGCAGAATGTTTTATTAAGTATAATCTTTAAGCTTTCTCTAAGCAATTTTCTTTAATATATTTGATGTTGTTCCTATAAAGGCCATAAGCCATAATAGAAAAAGTAATACGTAGAGTGTTAAACCAAATATGTCTATAATGTAAGACTTTAGAAGCGTATGTATGATATGTGTAGCAGCTACATAGGCTCCTAATGGGAATGTGAAAGCCCACCATGAGGGTGCAAAGGGTAATCCTTTACCAAATACATAGTAGTGGAGAGTCATAAGAATAGCTAGTAATAGCCACCATACACCGCTTCCCCAGAAGATGATTTAGAAAAGCATTAATAGCTGTGCATGTTTGTTCATCAAATACTTTGCCCATAAAAGTTAGATTATATAATGCAACTGTACTGGCACCAATAGGTTCTAGATTGATCCACATAGTTGGCGCTAATACACTAGAGCAATGGTTTGAGGAGTAAGAATCTATTCACACAAACAGCTAATAATGCAAGATATATGAAGAAACCTGAACCCCAAGAAACAATATTGAAGAATACTCCTAAATCAAATAGTTCTCCATTTAGATTTGATAAAATAATACCACCGCCAATGGGAATAACTATCAATCCTACGGGTGGAATGAAAAAAGATGGATTAATATGCTCCAAATGTAAGGCTTCAGATTTAAAGAGATTATAAGGTATAATGACTCCCATCACAAATGTTAAAAAAGCACCGATAAACCAAAGTAATTCACCAATATTAGTTAATCCTAGAATCTTGATGTAGCTAACACCGAGGATTATTAAGCCTATAGGAGTCGTAGGATAGAAATTCGCCAATATCGGGTGAGATAATTCTGAACTCACTTTCCTAAAGTACATAATCCATTTTAACGTCCATAACGGAACAATTATGAACGCGAGCAAAGTATTCAATAAAACTAGAACAAAACCAATATACTTCAATAAGCCCAAATAATTAGA